>JAVZIQ010000004.1:0-58979 GCA_038871175.1 Bathyarchaeia archaeon
TGTAAAGTCTTTAGTTCCAGGGTGGAAATTTGGAAACCCTCATATTAACAGACGAGGAAGTTAAATCCCTACTTTCTATGAAAGAAGTTATGGATAATGTTGAGTTAGCCTTTAAAGAGAAAGCACTTAAAAGGGTTCAGATGCCGGCGAAAATTTACCTTTTCTATTCTAAATATGATGGTGACTTGAGAGCTATGCCTTCATATCTGGAGGAATTGGACATTTCGGCGGTTAAGGTTGTTAACGTGCATCCTAACAATAAAGATAACTACGGCTTCCCAACGGTGATGGCCGTCATTATACTAGTCGACCCTAAAACGGGTTTTCCGCTTGCCATTATGGGCGGGAAAACCATAACAGATATGAGGACGGGCGCTGCAGGTGGAATAGCCGCCAGATATCTTGCAAGAAAGGATTCGAAGGTTTTGGCATTCATTGGGGCTGGCGCCCAAGCAAGGACTCAATTGTTAGCCCTCCTCGAAGTTTACAAAAACATTGAAGAGGTTAGGATTTGGAGCAGAAGTAGGGAGACAATAGAGAAATTTCTAGCTGATATGAGTGAGTTGCATGAGCATTTACCAAAACTCCTTCCAGTAGCTGGCGTAAAGGAGGCGGTTGAAGGCTCCGACATTGTTGTCACAACAACACCGTCTAGGCGGCCTATCGTAATGGGTTACATGGTTTCTGCTGGGGTGCACTTTAACTGCATAGGTGCGGATGCTCCTGGAAAACAAGAACTGGACCCCGAAATTCTCAAAAGGTCTAAAATAGTTGTGGATGATTGGGAGCAAGCCTCTCATAGCGGAGAAATAAACGTTACATTAAGCCAGGGATTAATAACGAAGGACGATGTTTGGGCTGAAATGGGCGAGATTGTGGCGGGTTTAAAACCAGGAAGAGAAAAACCTGATGAAATAACGGTCTTCACCTCAACTGGTTTAGCTATTCAAGACGCTGTTACAGCTAAAATCGCCTACGACAAGGCAGTTAAAAAGGGCATTGGAAGATTCGTCAAAATAATATAACCCTTGGGTTTCTCCTAAAATTTCTTTCGTATAAATTGCTTTCATTTATCATTATTTTTAATTCTGCTTCATCTATTTTAAGTAAAAGTCTTTTAACAATCAATATTTCGCCATGATTTAAGGCGGGGTTTTAACTTTGAAAGGAACAGTCTCAAAATCCTGTAGGAAATAGGCTACAAGCGTTATATCCTTTTCTCTATAATTTGCCCAGTTAAAGTTAACCTTAAAAGTTTTTGTTGAATTAGGAAGTATGCCTACAGAGTCAAAGTTAAATTGAAGCTTGGTTCCATTTTCTAGTTTACACTCAATTTTTGTGACGTTCACGTAGTTGGCTGATTCAGCATGGTTAAAAATATTTACGTTGAAGTGTCCTGTTTCTTTTTCATCAAATGTTACTTCTTGAATGGTGACGTTAACTCCTTCCAACTTAAACTCTTTACAGAAAACATATCCTTGTTTGGTGTTAACTGTAAGGCTTGTTCGAGACTTTCCATGCCAACTTCCATTAAAAATCAAACAGACAGACTCGTTATTATGAATAGTTAAGGGCTTTTCACTTAGGTCAGGCATCATCCCCTCCACCTCTATGTTTGAAAAAAGCACTTCCTTAACTGTCAGGTTTACTTCCGAATTCAAATCGTTTGTCAATGTCACGTTAAACCTTTTAAACGAAACTTCTGGGTTGAAACCCCCTTCAACACTCAGCTTTACAAAAGGAAGTTTAGCCTCAACGTTTGCACCAGTGGAGTTTGATGAGAAAACATGTAAAATTACAGTTTCACCTGCGAACTCTCCTGCAAACAATCCCCATTTAATCGAGGCGTTATCCTTTCTAACCATTGAACATGTTATGTTAAGAAATTCACCTATTGGAATGATTATTCCATTTTCAATAGAAGGATGCGTTTCAACGACATCATAAAGCCTTCCTTCACCCTTTAAGCTTACAGCAATCCTTGAAATCTCTACATTCGATGGAGAATAAGACGGATTTAACACGCAAATTTTAAAGGAGTTAGCGTTCTCCTTATCAAAATAGACCCTAGTTACTGTGACAGTTGTTCCTTCAGGAATTCTAATGTAATTGGCGATTGTAAAAGCGTAGGTGATTATCCCGCCGATCACTGCGGATATCAATATTAGAAGTATAAGCGCAATTGTTGAAAGAGCTTTAACATCCGCCCATAAACGCATGACGTTCCCTCAACGTGAAAGTGTGTTTTAATTCATTCTTTTGGAATAGATAAACATTCCTTTTATTTAACACTAACAGAGTGTTTTAGACTCATCCAGAAAAGCCAGCTTTAAATTTAAATTTAAAGGGCTGTGGTGAAAAATCCCAAACATCTCAAGAGACATTTTAAACATTCTTCTTCCCCTTAGTTTTCAGTTTATATCAAAATGAAAATAGTGAAGTTTTATTAATTTTAAAGGTAATAATATTCAGATCATCGTTTAAAGGATGGGAATGGCATGTATGGTTGGAACGGTAAGTTCTTAAGGGTGAACCTGTCAAAACAGAAAGCCACATTTCAGAATTACGATGCGGAAATGGCTGAAAAATTCTACGGCGGTAGGGGATTCGCTGCTAAAATTCTGTGGGATGAGCTTGCAGCCGGGGTAGATCCGCTTTCCCCTGAAAACAAACTGGTGTTAGCAGCTGGACCTTTAACAGGCTTCGCCTTGCCCTCAAGTGGCAAGCTTGTTGTTGCCGCAAAAAGCCCGCTTACAGGAAGCTATGGAGATGGAAGCATTGGGACATATGCAGCTGTTCAAATGCGTAGGGCAGGCTACGACGCCATAATAATCGAGGGAAAAGCGGAAGATCCTAAAGCCCTCCTAGTTCAAGATGAAAAGACAGAGTTTCTCAACGCTGATGAGTTATGGGGTTTAAACACTTTTAAAGCTGAGGAAAAACTGAGAAGCTTATACGGGTCTACCGCTGGGATTTTAGTTATAGGACAAGCTGGAGAAAACCTTGTAAAGTTTGCGAATATCTCATCTCAGAAGGGAAGGGCTGGGGGAAGACCTGGAATAGGCGCTGTTATGGGTTCTAAGAATTTGAAGGCTGTAGTAATCGTGGGAACAGGCGAATTACAGGCGGCACATCCTAAAAATCTTAAAGAGTTAGGTGCAGAGGCATACCAAGAGATTTTGGCTAAGCCAAACTATGCTTTTTGGAAGAGGCAGGGAACAATGATGACTCTTGAATGGAGCCAAGAGAACAGTGTGCTGCCAACTTTCAACTATAAAGAGGGAGTTTTTGAAGGAGCAGATGCTATTGGAGGCTTTGCCATGGAAAAAATTAAGTTTTCTCAAAGGGGTTGCCCAAACTGTAACATGACCTGCGGCAACGTTGTCAAAGATTCTGAAGGGAAAGACTCAGAGCTTGATTACGAAAATGCAGCCATGCTGGGCTCAAACATAGGAGTTGGCGACTTAAAGAAGGTTGCAACCCTGAACAGGATTGCAGACGAGCTTGGACTTGACACGATTTCCTTAGGCAACGTAATAGGCTTCGCCATGGAGGCCTCTGAAAAGAAAATTTTAGAGGAGAAAATTTCATGGGGAGACTATGATGCTGCTAAAGCATTAATCGAGGACATAGCATTCAAGAAGGGGTTAGGGGCTGTGCTAGCTGAAGGTGTGTGTTTCGCCTCTGAAAAATTTGGCAGAGGCTCTAAACGTTGGGCTATGCATGTTAAAGGACTTGAAATTTCCGCCTATGATTGCCACGCTGCCCCTGCTATGGCACTATCCTATGGGACAAGCTCTATAGGAGCCCACCATAAAGACGCTTGGGTAATTTCATGGGAGGTTAAAACTGGAAGAGAGGAGTATAGCGAAGGAAAAGTTGACAAGGTCATTGAGCTTCAACGCTTTCGAGGAGGCTTCTTTGAATTTGCAACAACTTGTAGGCTTCCATGGGTTGAGCTTGGCTTTGAACTTGAATGGTACCCAAAGTTTGTAAATGCAACCACTGGCTTAGAAATGAGTTGGGAAGACCTGAACCTCATAGCTGACAGGATTTACACGTTAATCCGTGCATTTTGGGTGCGTGAATACGGCAAAAACTGGACAAGTGAAATGGACTTTCCGCCTCAAAGATGGTTTGAAGAGCCCTTAACAAAAGGCGCTTTAAAAGGTGCAAAGCTTGACAAGGCAAAGTATGAGAGTATGCTTAGGATTTACTATAGAAAAAGAGGATGGGATGAAAGGGGTATACCTACAATTACAACGCTTAAAAAGCTTGGTTTAAGCGATGTGGCAGATCAGCTTAGAAGGTATGTGGAAATTTTAAATTAGAAAACTAGTAGGATTTAGCGAAGTAGGCTACCTCTTTTGCCTCTCCTCCGCAATAAATGCATTTGGAGAAAACCTCTTTCTCATCGAAAGGTATGAGCCTGACAGTTGCCCCGGTTTCCTCCTTTATTTTTTCTTCACACTCTTGACTTGAACACCAGCAAGCCCGAATAAAACCGCCCTTCTCCCTTAAAACATCCTTAAATTCTTCGTAACTTTTTACCGTTGTAATATTCTCTTCCAAAAACCTTTTAGCCCTTTCATAGAGATTTTTCTGTATATCCTCTAACAGCTTTTTAACCGCTCCCACAGCTTCCTCTTCCTTAACGCTCAATTTTTCGAATGTGTCCCTCCTAGCCAAAGTTACCTGTCCATTCTTTAAGTCTCGTGGCCCAATCTCCAGTCTCAATGGAACGCCTTTCAGCTCCCAATCGTTAAACTTCCATCCAGGCGTGTACCCTCTTCTATCATCCAGCATTGCGTAGACTCCTGCATCCTGAAGTTTTTTAAGGATTTCCCCTGACTTGACAAGTATTGCGGTCATGTCCACGTCTTTATATGGTATGGGAACTATAACAACCTGTATTGGAGCTATTTTCGGAGGCAAAACGAGTCCTCTGTCATCTCCGTGAACCATCACTAAAGCTCCTATAATCCTTGTAGATATCCCCCAAGATGTTTGCCAAACATAATGTTCTTCCTCATCTTCACCTATGAATTTGATGTCGAAAACTTTCGAGAAGTTCACCCCCAGATTATGAGATGTCCCCATCTGAAGAGCCTTCCCATCAGGCATTATAGCCTCAAGGGTTGTTGTGTAGAGAGCTCCAGGAAACTTTTCACCCTCAGATTTTCTTCCAACAAGCACAGGGATAGCCAAATAATTTTCCATTAAGTCCCTGTACTCATTAAGTATTTCCATAACTTCCATGTCTGCTTCCTCCTTAGTTGCGTGGGCTGTATGTCCCTCCTGCCATAGGAATTCCCTTGTCCTCAAAAAGAGCTTTGTACCTTTTGTATCCCATCTTACCACGCTGCACCACTGGTTCAGTTTTATGGGGAGATCTCTCCAACTTCTAATCCATTTCGCATATGTCGCATAAAATATTGTTTCTGATGTGGGTCTAATGGCTAATTTCTCCTCCAAGGGCGTGTCTCCGCCTATCGTTACCCATGCAACTTCAGGAACAAAGCCTGCAAAGTGTTCCGCTTCCTTTCTCAGGAAACTTTCAGGTATAAAGAGGGGGAAGTAAACGTTTCTATGTCCAGTTCTCTTTATTTTTTCATTAAATATCTTCTGTATCTTCTCCCATATGGCATATGCAAGCTCTCTAATGATCATACATCCCTTGATTGGAGCGTAATCTGCAAGTCCCGACTTTAGAATTACCTGCGTGTACCATTCAGAGAAATCCTGCATTTTCCTAACGGTTATTCCCAAATCTGACATTTAATTCTCCTCCGCTTAAACGATTAGCCAAACTTAACTCTAATTTGGATTTAGCCTCTAAACTGGGCTGGTAACGGTAAAACCTAGCCAGGTGGAAATGAATCGCCCATTTCAAGTCACTCTCAACTTAAAATGCAAAAAATTATTTAAAGGTTCTTATGCTTCAACAGCAAAATAATAAGTGTTTTAAAACATATGTTTAAAAGTATCTTATAAGACAAAGCGTGGTTTGAAATTTGAAGGCTATACTTGTTATTGGAGATGGTATGGCTGACAGGCCGTTGAAGGAATTTGATTGGAAAACACCTTTAGAGGCCGCCCATAACCCAACAATGGATCTTTTGGCCAAAATAGGCGTCTGCGGTCTCATGGACCCTATTTCTCCAGGCATCCCACCAGGAAGCGATACGGCAACACTTGCACTTCTAGGCTATGATGCTTTAAAAGTATACTCAGGTAGAGGAGCCTTAGAGGCTCTAGGCTCAGGCATTAACGTTTCAGAAGGTGACGTTTGTTTAAGGTGTAACTTTGCCACAGTTGATGAAAATTTCACAGTTTTGGACAGAAGGGCTGGAAGAATAGCAGATGAGGATTCACGTAGGCTTGCTGAAAGCCTTAGCGAAGTTAAGCTTTCAGATCCATCTGTGAGTTTCCAATTTCAAAGAACCCTTCAGCACAGGGCAGTTCTCGTTTTACGCGGGCCAAAACTTTCAAAAGCCGTAAGCGATTCAGATCCTGGAGAAATTGGCGTGAAAGTCTTAGAGATAAAGCCATTAAACGGATGCCCTGAATCTGCTTTTACAGCTAAAATCCTCAATGAGCTTATGCAGAAATTTCACAAAATATTAAAGGAACACCCAGTCAACATTAAGAGAGCAGAAGAGGGTTTGCCGCAAGCAAATATGATTTTATGTAGAGGAGCCGGCGACCTTCCTAAGATTAGACCCTTAAAAGAGGTTTACAATGTTAATGCAGTATGCATAGCTGCAACATCTCTTGTGAAAGGAGTGTGTAAAACTGCCGGAATGCACCTGTCGGATGTTGAAGGAGCCACAGGAACCCGCCAAACAGACTATTTGGCCAAGGCTAAAGCTGCCATGCAAGCCATAAAAACCAGCGACTTCGTTCTGCTACATGTGAAGGCTCCCGATGTTGCCAGCCACGACGGAGATGCAAAACAGAAAATCGAGGTTATTGAAAAAATAGACCAAATGCTCTCCCACATATTTAACGAAATGGATTCAAGTGAAACATATGTGGCGTTAACGGCGGATCACACAACATCATGCATCACAAGGAAACATGACGGAGAGCCAGTCCCAATTGCAATAACGGGGCCAGATATTCGAAGCGACAAAGTTGAAGAGTTCAGCGAGAGGGCATGTGCAAATGGCGGGCTTGGAAGAATAAGGGGAATGGATCTGATGCCAATCCTAATGAACTATCTCGGCAAAGTTAAAAAGTTCGGCGCCTAACACCTACAGCTAGACAAAATGATCAGAAGTGACGGCGTTACCCCTTATTATCTCTTTAACAAATTTAAAACTCCATAGCTAGTGCTAAAGCATTCTACCATTAGAATTAAAATTAATCCAGCATAGTTTAACCCTTTAAATATTTAGAATAAATATAATTTTAAAGGCGCATTTATAATTGATGCAGACTGGAACGTTTTCAATTCTCGCCTTCTCAGAAGACTATAAACTTTTAGGCGTTGCCGTTGCCTCCGGATCAATGGGCGTGGGTTTAAGAGTGCCTTACGCCAAGCCTGGCGTAGGCGTTATAGCAACTCAGGCATACACAAACATAAATTATGGAATTAAAGGCCTAAAACTCCTAGAAAAGGGGTTAAGACCTCAAGAAATCTTGAGGAAGCTTCTTGCTGAAGACATGGAGAGGGAAAAACGTCAAGTTGCAATAATAGACCTTCCAGGGGAGAAAGCTGTTTTTACAGGGGTGGAAGTTCCAATTTGGCGTGGACAAATAGTAGGCAAAAATTATATTGTTATTGGGAACTTTTTGAAAGGCGAAGAGGTTTTGGAGAGTATAGCTGAAGAGTTTGAAAAATCACAGGGACATTTAGCCATAAGACTTGTTAACGCGTTGAAGAGCGGAAGTGAAAGCGGAGGGGATAGGCGAGGAGAAAGATCGGCATCGTTGACTATTGTCAGCTCTAAAAAAGTTGAGATAAGCCTTAGAATTGATGAGCATAAGGACCCAACAAAACAACTGTTTGAAGAGCTAAAGAATGCTTTATAATTTTAATCACCCTTAACATTGTTAAAACTAGCAAGAGTTTTCACAAGCCAACGTTCACTCTACTAAATGCAAGAAAGAGCAGAAATAGAAGATATAAAGTTAAAGGTCTCTGTCACCTTTTTATTTTTTATGTCTTCATCAGACATTTCTTTCAGAAAACAGCAGTTGAGAGAACAAATTTGGCTGGAAATGGAAAAGTCTGGTGCAGCGGTGTTCCCTCTTCCGTGTAGAGGGAGGATACCGAATTTTAAGGGAGCTGATGTGGCTGCCTATAGGTTAAGCAGGCTTGAAGAGTGGGAGAGGGCTAATGTAATATTCGTAAGCCCGGATTCTCCTCAGAGAATGGTTAGGGAAAAAGCTTTAAAGGATGGAAAAATTGTAGTGATGGCTTCTCCAAATCTGAGAAGGGGTTTCATACTAATTAGACCAGAATCCGTGGTTGGAAGAGAGCGGTTTGCTTCTACTATTAAAGGTGCATTAAACCTTGGAAAGGAAGCATATGAATTTCCAAAACCGGATCTTGTTGTTGAGGGCTCTGTAGCTGTCGACCAGAGGGGTTTCAGGCTTGGGAAAGGCCATGGTTATGGTGATTTGGAGATAAAAATTTTGAAGAAGAGATTTGGGGAAATAGTAGTTGCAACAACAGTTCACGACCTTCAGGTTGTTGAATCCGTGCCTTTTGAAGAGAAAGATGAAAAAGTTTCTATTATCGTCACTCCTACAAGGGTTATTCGAGTAAAGCCCATTTAAAAAGGACGATTAATGCCTTAGAACTTTTAGGCTGACCAGAATGGGATTTTCTTTCGCATTATATTTACATACTCGTTTAAAGCTTCCTGTTCCTCTGGGGTTAACATGTTAAGGAAGTTTTTCTGTAACGCTTTTACATGCTGTTCTGGCACTTTAACATATAATATATCATTTTCAAATATGTGTCTGCCAACTATTGGCCTGTCAAGGGACACAGCTACTTGCATGCCTTGTTCCGCCTGGGATAGGGCTTTCCCCTTTTCTTGTATCTGCAGTATTTCGCCAACATCTTCTCCGTCTTCGCCTCTTATGAGACTGCATTTTGGCTTTATTTTCCCTGCTAATACCTCGACGCCTACTATGGCTGGCTTAGCCCTTCTGAAAACGTAACCTTCTATTAAGCGGATTTTTCCAGGTTTGACGATTTTTTCAAATTCCTCCTCAATTTTTGCTTCTGTCTGCTCCTTAAACCATGAAAGGTAATTGTCTATCAAATGGTAAATTATTTTTTCCTTAAAAACTTGAACACCCTTATTTTTTGCTTCTTCTTCAGCGTCTGGCAGAATTTTAACGTTGAAGGCTAGAATTACCCCGTATAGTGGGTCATTCTCCTTCACCACAGAAGCTTCTATAACATCTCTTTTTGAAACGTCTCCAACGTCTGCCAAACGGATAGGGATGCCTGTGCGCTTTAGGCTTTCAGCTATAGCCTCTAGTGAGCCTAACGTATCTGCTTTCAAAACAACTCCACTTGTGTCTGTTGCAATTCTAATGCTCTTAATTTCTTCTGAAACAAGCCTAACATACTTATCGGTTTCCTCGCTTTGTGGGACAGCATACAAAGGAGCCCCGGCTAATGCGCCTTCCAGGTCTGGAGAGACAATTTTCACCCCTGCAGCTGCGGAAACAGACTCTACAGAAGAGAACTTGTCCCTCGGGTCTCTGATTTCATCTAAGGGTTTGGGAACCAGTATGGCTCTCACCCTGGTTATAATTGGGTTTTCCCTCCCACCTACAACAATTAGGTCGTCTCTCTTCAGAGTTCCATCATAGATTATGGTGTTAAGCGTTAGGCCTAATCCAGGCTCCTCTTTTACTTCTAAGACAGTTCCTTTAGCTGGGCCTTCAGTTATCTGCAACCTATTCTTAAGATACTGCTGGGTTAATCCTATAAGGACGGCTAGAAGCTCTGTTACACCTTCTCCTGTTTTTGCGCTGGTGGGAACAACTGCCACTGTTGTTGTGAAATTTTTTATGCGGTCAAACCTGTCTGAGCGGAAACCAAGGCGCGAAAAGTTGCCTATGATTTCATAAAGTCTATTGTCTAGATCCTCTCTAACATACTTGTCCTGAAGTTGATAAGACTTTAAAAATGGAGTGTCAGGATAGGAATTCCACCCTGGTATTCTATCAATCTTGTTTGCTGCTACCAAAAATGGGGTTTTACGCGCCTTTAAAATTTCAATACACTCATAAGTCTGAGCTTCGAAGCCTTTAAGAACATCTATAACGAGTATGGCAATGTCAGCTACGCTTCCCCCCCTCCTCCTCAGATTTGTGAAAGCCTCATGTCCAGGGGTGTCAATGATAAGCAAGCCTGGAATCTCAATTTCGCCTTTCATTGTGGAAAGCAGCGGTCCAACCATCTGCTTCAAAGTTTCAACTGGAAAAAAGCTTGCACCAATATGCTGAGTTATACCTCCAGCCTCGCGGGCTTGAACACTAGTCTTTCGAATTTTATCTAAAAGAAGAGTCTTGCCAGTGTCGACATGACCAAGAACGCACACGATGGGTTGACGGATCGACATTTTAAATGACTTCCAGGGAATGTTCAAAATTCAAAACTTCATCAAAGCTAATAAGTGTACCCTTTTGCATTTCAGAAACTTTTAAATAACCCTTATTCCGCCTTCGCGGAAATTAAGAACAGCCCAAGAGCTATTAGTATCACGCTTAAAAAACCAAAAAATCCTGTGTAAATGCCTAATGCTTGGCTGCTTGTAAATGTGAAGTACGTTGCTAAGGCTCCTACAATTATTAGGATTACTCCGAAAAATTTTTCGGCAACTGTTATTCCTATTCCTGCCTCTTCGCTCATTTCAGTCCCCTTTAACGCTGTTTCTTAATAGGAAATTCCAGGCTATTTTAAATTTCTTCCGGTTATTTAGTTTCTTCAAGTTTTGCAGGTAAGTACTCATCTACTATATAGGTTAATCCGTATCGGCTGAAGGCCTCTTGTTCTGCTTTCCGCTTTATCTTCATGAAGGTTTTGATCTCCCTCTGCCATAAAGGGTCTTCCTTGTACCTTGGATCTTTCTGAAGCTCATAAAGTCTCTTCATATCTATCTCGTCAAGGGGATCTGTTGGCAGTTTATACTCCACTATGTCTGTTGCCCAAACTCCGCTCCATTTTGCATCAGGCGTTGTCAATTCCCTTAGATGAGCTGCATTCGCAGACCCTGAAATTATAACCATGGCAATATGCATTCCCCAAGGATCTCCATCTGTGAATATGTATACTGGAAGGTTAAGCTCTCTGTTAAGCCTCCTGATAAAATGACGCGTAGCCCTAGGTGCCTGTCCAGCTGTTAAAACCAATATTGCATTAAACTTTTTATGAACGTTTTCCTCAATAAATCGTGTGAACAATCCGCCTTTTTCAATGGCTATAACCTTGTCAGCTGAGGTTTCCACAAAGTCTGATGAGGTTAAAGCTGGACCAATCATCACACCGTCAGGGTGGGATGTTAAGTTCAAGGTTTTCCCTTCATATCCTGGTACAGTGTAGCGAATAGTTAGGTCGCCGAAAACTGCTGAACGCTCTTCTGGGAAAATGTTGAAGTCTTCCCTTGAAAACCCTAAGACCGTCTCCAAGTCGGTTATTATGTTGTTCGACTCCTGCTGATCTTTAAATGTCATCTCATAGGCTTGTGCAGAATAATAAACGTCCCTAAGGGTTGAAGTCTTCCTCTGAAATGTAAGCTCATATGAAAAAAGCGCTGTCCAAACAAGCTGAGCGAAGGGTTTTAAGTGGCGTATGTTGCGTGCGCTTCTCTTAACAGTTTTATCTCCCAGTATAAACTGCCTAAAATTCGGATCATAGAAGATATTCTCTGTAGATCGGCTTGGCATCTCTATCGATGGGAAGTATCCACTATACATTTGCTCGTAAATTCTATATCCAAGCCCCTCTAAAGTTTTTAAAACTTCTTTTCTCCTCTCCGTAACGCTTCTATATTCCTTCTGCCCCAAACCTTTTCACACTCCTTAAGAGTTTCTCAACGTCTGGAGGCTCTTCCTTCCCGGCGAGCTTAGTTGAAAACTCGGCTATTTTTGGCAGGTATCTGCTGAACACCCCTAAGCGTTTTCTCTCCCTATCCACATGCTCTCTTTTAGTTAAAAAGCGCTGAAGTTGACGTGCAACCTCTCTTAGCCCGTTAGCAACCTCCCTCCTAACCTCAGGTCTGTCAGCTATAAACTCCTTTCCAACAGTTTTGTATGGAACCTTTGTGCTGCAAATGTGCACAACTATTGCAACTGGCATGTCAGTTGTAACTTTGTAACGTCTCCAGTTCATTGAATTTATAACTTTTACAGAAACGTCGCTTGCCTCATCGTAAAGTAGTGGTATCCTATTTGCAAAACGGTAAATTAGGAAATTTCCCCTCTGAGGAATTTCACCGCCATAGGCTATTGCCACCTCAACAATAAATGGGTGTCCAGCGTATGTGGCAGGCTTCCTCTGATGCACAGCTACAAACTCAGGCTTCAACTCCTTTAAAACGCCTGTTTTCAGAAGTTCTTCACCTAATGGTGAAAGGCAGCCTGCATCAGGGGGCAAAAATTCCTTAAACTTCTTAAGCATGTGCATTAATCTAACAATTTCTTCATGGGAAAGCCTCTTCGGGTTTTTTGAAGGGCTTATGCCGCTGAACTCTAAAAACTTTCCTGCTGTGATATCTCCAACTCTGTGGAAGTGGTTTTTCAAGAACTCAAGCATGGTGTTATAGGGCGTTATATGTATAAGGCGTTGAAGAAGTTCAACATCAACCCCGTATGGATGTGGCAAAGTCTCCTTAGGTGGGTCTGGCATTTCTTTTGTAGCCCTTGTAAACTTGTAAAGCCTGCCCTTGGGATCTACAAAAGTGATGTTTGCGTAGGGGTTAACCATGGCTGTCTGCTTGAAATATTCAAGGATTTTCGGCATTGCCCTCAAATAATCTCCTTCAAGACAGAACTCAACTATAGTTCCTCTCCAGCCCTCCCTGTTTAGGAGTAGCTTCCTATCTAGAATTATCGGCCTGTTCTTTTGGATGTCCATCATTATTTTATACATGTAGATCTTAGCTGTTCCAGTGCTTGAGATTATGATGGCAGGCTGATGGGTGGTTATTTGTCCATAAAGTATAGCCATTTTTCCTCCTAACCCGAAAGTCCCCCTCTGTTGCTTTAACTTGTATTTTGATCCGAAGAGAACTTGCCCAAAAGCTGAAGGCACATGCCTCGGAGGAACCCCTGTCCCATTGTCCTCCACTCTTAACTTGTAAATTTGGGTTTCCTTGCTTGCCTCTCCTTCAAAAGAGAGCCTGACATAAATCTCTGGCGGTGTCTTAATGCTTTCAGCCGCATCCAGAGAGTTTTCCACAAGCTCCCTTATTGCTGCAAATATTGCTCTTGTAGGATTAGTGAATCCAGCTATGTCGCGGTTACGATAGAAGAAGTCTGAAGCGCTTATCTCTTCAAAGGTTACTTGTGCCACCTGGCTCCACCGGCAATCCAGCAAATGTCACTTCTACGTATACATGGCTAGCTCTTTAATTTAACTATGTAACTGGCAGGGATTATCCTTTAAGCCAGGGGTTGTAAGCGTATAAGCGCCCCGGTTACCTTTATATTAAGCGTTTCAAATGGAAAATTTCCGCTTCCCATTTTTGCCATAAAAATCTAATTCCAGTTTCAAATGAGTATTAATTCAAAAGCCTTTAAATTCGTGTGCGTAAATAATAATATTCTCCTATTTCCTTCTGGATTTTGTCAAGTTTTGAGCCTTCCTTGTTAACTCTCGGCCTTTTTGTGATAGGGTCTCTTCTAAAGGTTACGCCCATTTCTCTTAGAAAAGCATTCATGCCATCCCTTAGGGTTGTCGGAGGATTCGCAAAACCATTTTTTCCAGGTTCCCCTGTGAAAATCATTAGGCGGTCTGCAATGAAGTCCTGTGCGACGACATCGTGTTCAACAACAAATGCTGTTACGTTACGTGTCTCAACAACCCTTCTTATAGTCCTCGCCATGTTCAGCCTTTCCTCAACGTCCAAGTAGGCGCTCGGCTCGTCGAGAAGGTAAAGCTCCGCTTTCTTTGAAAGGCAAGCAGCTATTGCAACTTTTTGAAGCTCACCACCACTTAACTCCGTTACATTTCTGTCCAGAATGTGGTCTACGCCTAATGGCTGGAGGATTTCAGCTTTATACCAGCTTGAAGTGAACTCTTCTTTTGCGATACTTGTTAAAAGCGCCTTGACGGTTCCCTCGTACTCGGCTGAAATATACTGGGGTTTATAGCTTACCTCCAACTCTTTAAATTCCTTTCCGCTGTCTGTCTTCTCAATTCCTGCCAAAATTTTGACAAATGTAGTTTTTCCAATACCGTTTGGGCCTAGAATTCCCACGATTTCCCCTCTTTTTATTTCACCAGGACTTGCTATGAACTTAAAACCTTCATAGGTTTTCTCAATTTCATCCCATTTAAGCAAAGTTTCGCCTATGCTGAAGCTTACTGTTGGAGGTTTTTCATGGAAGGCTATTTCTTCTCTTCTGAACCTCACGTTTTCATCTGGAATGTAGCCTTGAATGTAAATGTTTATTCCTGCCCGTACACCGTGGACGTGGGAAACAATCCCGTAAACTCCAGCTTCTCCGTAAAAGATGCATATTTGGTCAGATAAGTAGTCTATTATTGCCAGATCATGTTCGGCTACAACAACTGTCTTTTCGTCTTTCCTCAAAGTTCTTATAGCTTTTGCCACCTCAAGCCTCTGTTTTACATCTAAATAGCTTGAAGGCTCGTCGAATAAGTAGACATCTGCCTCTCTACATATTGTGGCAGCTACAGCCACTCTTTGAAGCTCCCCTCCGCTTAAAGCCTCAAGTGGCCTGCTCCATAGGTTTTTAAGGTTAAGTTTTTCAGCGACATTTCCAAGCACGCCTCGTTCGTCTACTTTTTCTAATAGTTCTCCCACCCTGCCGGAAACTGCTTTGGGAATTTTGTCCACGTATTGCGGTTTGTGTACAACCTTAATTTTACCTTGGCTCATTCTGCTAAAGTAGTCCTGTAACACTGATCCTCTGAAGTATTTTATTATTTCATCCCAGCTTGGAGGGTTCTCATATCTTCCAAGGTTGGGTTTAATTTCTCCTGAGAGAATCTTCAAAGTTGTGGTTTTGCCTATTCCGTTTTTTCCCAGTAATCCTAAAACAACACCTTGAGACGGTGTCGGCAGTCTGTAAAGCTTAAATGCATTTGCTGAGAAGCGATGACTACACTCCTTTTCCAGCTCGTCTGGAAGGTTAACTATTGAAATTGCGTTGAAGGGACATTTTTTAACGCATATTCCACATCCAGAGCAGAGGGCTTCAACGATAAGTGGCTTTTCATCTTCAAATCTTATGGCTTCAACTCTGCTACGCACCATGGGACAGAATCGGTGACATGTTCTATTGCAACGTTTGGGCTTGCACTTGTCTAGGTCTAGAACGGCTACTCTTGTCATAGCTTATCAACAGCTGAAATGCTTTCTAGTACCATGATTATTAGCCTTAAAATAAGCATGTTAAAAACTTTCTTGTTAAAAAGGAGATGTGTGGGCTTTTAAAATTTTAAGTTTCACCATTCCTCTTCTTCCCATTCTTCTTCCTCTTCCCAGTCTTCTTCCCATTCTTCTTCCTCTTCTTCTATTTTCATCACCTTTCACCTCCTTTTAACGCCCTTAGCAGAGGGAGTGCATGCTAACGTTATATTAAACATTTTTATTCGACAGCGGTCGAGAATGAAAATTAGGGAAGAGTTCTCCTTTTAAAAGTTTACTTCAGAATTTTTGCCGTTAATGAAGCTACAGGCCTATGATTTTCTGAATTCATGTAAGCCCAGCAGAGGTTAGCTGAGTTATGAGCTGCTCCTATCTCGCCCTTCCTGTTTATGGCTATTAAACCCATAGAGTTGTAGGCTCCGGCAAATCTTTCATTTACAATTCTGATAGCGTCTTCAACAGCATTTTGTGGAGATTTTCCGTTTTCCATAAAGTTACAGACTGTTTTTGCTAAAACAAGTTTTATGGCGATTTCGCCAACCCCTGTGGCGGAGCAAGCCCCGCTCATGTTATCTGCATATGTGCCGCATCCTATCAAAGGAGAGTCGCCTATTCGTCCTGGAAACTTTAATGGGAAGCCTCCTGTCGAAGTGGCAGCTGCAACATTCCCATCGTTGTCTAGGGCGACGGCCCCCACAGTTTCCAATTTGAATAGGTCTGGATAACATTTTATCAGTTCTGAAAGCCTGGGTAGTTCAAATTTTCCTTCAAACAAGGCTCGCCTTTGATTCCCGTAATATTTTAAGCGAAGCTCTGTTACTGGATTACGTCTCTCCAGATTAAAAATTCTAGCAAGCTTTTCAGCTCCTTCGCCAGCAACAAATACGTGGTCTGTTTTCTCCATAACAATTTTCGCCAAGCGAATGGGATTTTTGATGTCTTTAAGAAGCCCTACGGCTCCAGCCTGCATTGTTTTGCCGTCCATAACTGATGCCTCCATTTCAACGTGTCCCTCTATGTTTAGCGTCGATCCATACCCAGCATTAAAAACCCCTTCATCCTCCATCATGGCCACAGCTTCTACAACGGCTTCGACAGCACCTCCGCCCTTGTTTAAAATGTCATACCCAGTTTCTGCAGCTTTGATAACTCCTTGTAATCCAGGCTGGCTGCGTTCAGCATGCCAAGTGCCAGCTCCCCCGTGAACTACAATCCCTATTTTCCTTTTTTCCAAACTTAATTCCCCGTCGCCACCCGAAAGTTGAATAATCATGACAATTTTAGACTTGTTTAGGATATAAAAAAAGATAAATCTTTGTTGCTAATTATCCTTTTAGGGATGATGTGAGGCGACGGCTAGGAGCTTGTAAAAGCTGTGAAAAAGCCAACTAACCTGCACTGACCAAAAATATCCCATTTCCACTATCATTTAATAAAAAAACATTAAATTTGATTGAAACTTTATTTAGTATGTTAAGGAGAGGGTGTAGGCTTATGCTTAGAAACTTCAACCTATTAGCTACAACTTACCGTGGAAGCGAAGATGAAGCTTGCTCCGAATTGTGGTATTTGCTTAAAGAGGTTGAAGACCAGAACCCCGTGGTTGAAAAGACAGGAGTTGCAGGTTTAATTGCCGCTAAAACCACTTTAAACCCTTTTGAAGTAATTATGAAGCTTCGCCTAATTCTCCGCGAACGCCCCTACGAATTTCGCTACACCCTGCGAATACTTCCTGTGGAAAAAGTTGTTCGCACAGAAATTAATGAAATTAGACGAGCAGCTGAAGAGCTAAGTGCAAAAATTGGAGAGAACGAAACCTTCCGCGTTACGGTGGAGAAGCGTTTTACAGAAATTTCCACAAAGGAAATAATCGAGGCAGCAGCCTCGAAAATAGAGAGGAAAGTTAACCTAAATAACCCGAACAAGATTTTCCTAATTGAAGTTATAGGTGGTTTAACGGGCATATCTGTTATAAAAACGGACGACATCCTTTCCGTTGTAAAGGAAAAAGCGATTTAAATTAGCGCTGGACTGCCAGTAGCGCTACACGCTCAAGAACAAGTTTTATTATTGCCTCTTCTAACCCGCTTTTGCCCATGACTGCTTCAAGCTCCAATTCTGAAATGCCGAAAAAGCTGCGTATAGCCTTAATTTTTTCTGCGGAAAGTTCAAGAATGCTGTCGTCGCGTCTTCCTCCGATAATCTTCGCAATTTTTGAAATTGCTAACTTAGTTTTATGTGCGTCGCCGTTAATAATCACTACAGCTATTTCAGAAGTTGCTGGTTTAATTCCAAGAACCTCAACAGCCTTTCGAATTTGACGCTGTGCAGAAGCATAAAGCAGCACCTCGACAGCTAAGTTTTTTGAAATGTTATAGCCGCTTTTAAAGGCGTTTAAAGCGTTCAAAACTGCAAAATATAGGTGTTGCCATGTGGCTATAAGTTCTGCATTGGCAAACACAACCTCAACAGCGCCTAATTCAGATTTCACAGTTTTTAAAAAATCTTCAACTACCAATATTTTCGCCCCTTTAAACCCTGCAATTAGAACGTGTTTCCCAAACTCTTCCAAACGCTTTAACAAGTCTTTTCCTCGAGAACTTCCTTTAAAAACCTGTTAACCAGAGTTTTGGATACGCCTGATTTAACCAGCCTTTCCATAGCCTTTTCCACAGACATGTTTTCCTCTTTGCATTTTTTAACAATTTTCTTAATAGTCTCCTTCACCTCCCATGGAAAAACTATCCAGCGGCTTGTTTCCTTAGCATAGTAATCAGGGGTTATTATGCTCCATGGCTTATAATAAACAGTTGCAATTCTAACATCGGAGGATCCCTCCTTTTCTAAGTATCTCTTTATAAGTTCTAGGCTTTTTCCCGTGTCTGCAACTTCATCGACCACCAATACCTTCTTGCCCAAAACAGTGGTTGATACAGGCTGTGTTAAAGTCGGCTCCCCTTTTGTTTCAGCTACACCCAAATAAAATTCAACCTTAACATTTGCCAGGTTTGGATTGTCAAGAAGGTCAGAAAGAACCCTAGCCGGAGGCCAACCCCCACGCGAAACCCCTACAATTACATCGGGGCAAAAATTGTCTTTTCTAACCTTCTCAGCTATAGATAAAAGCATTTTATATATCTGATTCCATGTAGGAACTTCGAAATCAATTTGACTCAAATTTTTCCTCTTCCGAAGATAAGTAGATAGTTGTATGAAAAATCGATTTTAACTTTTCTAATAGGGTTTCAGTGGTTATTAGATTTTAAAAGCATTGCTATTTTATGGGTATTGTTTTGCCACACTTTAAAAAGTGTGAAAGATGAACAAAAGGATCACGCATAGACAAGCCTTTGTCAGTATAAAAAATTAGGGTTAACTTTAGTGAAGAAAAATGGATGTTTTTGATAAAAATAAAAAGGGTGGTTATTCAAATTCTGATTCCGGTTCTTTTGGTTTTTCTTTCTCTTTCTCCTTTTCAATGCCTTTTGCAGCGATTACGTCGTCGATTTTCAGAATCATGTTAGCAGCTTCGGTTGCCGACTTAATGACTTGAAGTTTCACTCGAAGTGGTTCAACAACATTTAATTCAAGCATGTCTCTAATTTTTCCGGAGAAGACGTCGACGCCGTATGAGGATGTTGCAGCGCTTTCATGTTTCGCTCTTAAGGCCACCATTATATCGACGGGGTCTAATCCAGCGTTCTCCGCGAGCGTCAGTGGGATGGACTCAACAGCCTCAGCAAAGGCTTCTATGGCTAGCTGTTCCCGACCTCCCACTTTAACAGAGTAATCTCTTAACTGTTTCGCCACCTCTGCTTCTGGGGCTCCTCCGCCAGCCACTATTTTTCCGTCTTCAATGGCGTTTCTGACAACGCTTAAAGCGTCATGCATTGAGCGTTCTGCTTCATCCACTACGTGTTCAGTTCCACCCCGCACAACTATCGTTACTGCCTTTGGATTTTTGCACTCTCTTACATAGACAAGTTTATCATCGCCTATCTTAACTTCTTCAACTAGTCTTGCCTCGCCTAGAACTTCAGGTGTTAAGTCCTTTACGCTGGCGATGATTTTACCGCCTGTGGCTCTAGCGAGTTTCTCCATGTCGCTGCTACTAACGTTTTTAACAGCTAGAATTCCCTTCTTAGCGAGGAAATGCAGTGCAACATCATCTATTCCCTTTTCGCATAATACAACGTTAGCACCGACCTCAGCGATTTTGTCAACCATTTCTCTAAGCATACGTTCTTCCTCGTCTAGGAAGAGTTTCATCTGCTCTGGACTTTCAATGTTTATTTTTGCGTCAAACTCTGTCTTCTCAATCTCTAATTTTGCATTTAACAGTGCGATTTTTGCGTTTTGGACAACTTTAGGCATTTGTGGATGTGCAACTTCCTTGTCTATAACCATGCCTTTCACTAGTTCTGTTTCTTCAAGGCTTTTGCCGTGTTTCTTCAAAATTTTGATCAGGTCGATGTCAGCTTTAAGTTTGCCGTCCTTTTCCTCTGCCACCTGTCTAACCGCTTCTACTGCTAGTTTTGCGAAGTGTTCTTTTGCAGCCGCAACACCTTTACTTCCCATTGAAGTTATGGCGACATCCATTAATTTTTTATCGTCTTTAATGCTTACAGGCATAGCCATATTCTGTAGGATTTCCATTGCTTTTTCACTCGCCTTTTTGAAGCCTTCAATTATTATTGTTGGGTGAATGTTCTGATCCAAAAGCTCCTCTGCCTTAGCTAGGAGTTCTCCTGTTAGAACAGCGGCAGTCGTTGTGCCGTCGCCCACTTCGTTGTCCTGAGCCTTCGCCACTTCAACAAGCATTTTTGCAGCTGGGTGCTGAACATCTAGTTCCTTCAAGATTGTGGCTCCGTCGTTTGTTATTGTGACGTCTCCAAAACTGCTCACAAGCATTTTGTCCATCCCTTTAGGTCCAAGGGTGGTTCTCACAATCTCAGCTATTATTTTCGCCGCTGTTATGTTGTTTCTTTGGGCTTCTTTTCCTGCAGTTCTGCCTGTTCCTTCCTTTAAAACTAGAACCGGAACCGTTCCAGAGGGTACGGCTGCCAATTCACCATCACCCCCTAAATTTTACATTTAGCTAGTTTAAGAGAGACGTAAAACACACGAAAAATTACTTCTATATAAACTTTTCTCAGCCTACTTTTTAAACCCTAACGATATTATATCCAGAAGCCTTTCTAAGTCTATTCATAACGGCTAAACCCAGACCTTCAGCCGGAACCCCTTCAGAGATGATTACGTCAACACCTTCAAGGTCAAACTCTCGGAGAAGCCTAAACAGGTTTTTAGCAACAACACCTAAATCGTCTCTGCTGCCAAAACATTTCACAACATCCGCCTTGTAAACGCCCGCTGTTTCAGAAGAGGCCAAAACGCCGATTCTGCGCCCAACTTTTTTAAGAGCAGCTGCAAGCTCAATTATTTTAGCGGCAACCGCTGACGGTTCACCTTCAACAACTATTAATTCCGCATTAGGCGAATAGTGCTTATGCTTCATCCCTGGAGAACGCGCCCTATTAACAAACAACTCCTTCAGGGCAATGGCTACAGGATGCAGTGTCACCCTCCCTAAAACCTCATTTAAAGCCTCATATGTTATTCCGCCAGGGCGGAGAATCTGCGGAGGATCAACAGTTAAATCTAAAACTGTAGATTCAATTCCTATACTAGTCGGTCCGGCGTCTAGAATTAAATCTATCCTTCCATTCAAGTCTTCTAAAACATGTTGAGCTGTTGTAGGGCTAGGTCTACCTGCGAGATTTGCGCTTGGAGCTGCTATTGGACAGCCGCTTTCCCTAATCAACGCTAAGGCCACAGGCTGGTTCGGCATCCTAATGGCTATGGTGTCAAGATGCGCTACAGTAACTTCTGGAACGATATCAGAACGATGAAAAATCAATGTTATAGGCCCAGGCCAAAATTTTTCCATCAAAATTTTAGCCTTTGACGGAACCTCTTTGGCCAGCCTATAAACATCTTCTAAAATTCCAACATGTACAATAGGAGGGTTGTCAAGAGGCCTCATTTTTGCGTTAAAAAGAGCTAAAACAGCTTCAGAGTTTAGTGCATTGGCTCCTAGGCCGTAAACCGTTTCGGTGGGGAAAGAAACCAACTTTCCTTCTCGTATAAAACGGGCAGCTAAGCGAATTTTCCCCCTTTCGGGTCTAAGGGGATTAACCTTTAACACTATAGTTTTCTTCATTGCACTTAACGCCGCGCGTAATTTAACAATAAAATTGAAAGATAAAAAGTAAATGGATAAATCTTGATGTCAAATCTACCGTTTTATATATGTTCAAAGGGATATGCATAAAATTGAAGATGGACTTCTCTTTTGCTTTTAAGCAGTAATTGTCGCTTCGCTTCTTTAGATGGAAATATCAATTTTCTTAGTCAGAGAGAATGTTGGTAGCAAGCATTAAAATTAAGGTGTTTCACTCTAAAAGTATTAAACATCAGTTTAATAGATGTGCTAATGTACTAATGTACTATTTATTAAGAAGTTTATGGCTAATCTCGTCAACTTTTCTGCTTAAAGGAATTTTTGCCTTTTCAAATTTTGTTTTCGGCTTTGAAAGGGGTCTAGTTGCGTCTAAACCCATTTTAGTTGTTAGTCCAGTTTCTTGATCAGCAGAAGAGTCTAGGGTTGAGCCTCGGACATGTTGTATTATTAATAGATCTTCGCCAGCTTGGAACCTTGTGGCAATTGCCCATTCAACTTCAGATATATTGAATGCATCGATGTCTGAGTCTACTACGACTGCGTGTTTTAAACTTGGATGGGCTGAAAATGCAGCTAGCAAAGCATTTTTTCCGTCGCCATCCAATTGTTTTTCAATGGAAATTATGGCGTGTAACCATCCGCAGCCGCCGACGGAGAGGTTTACTGCGTTAACTCTTGGCACAACCCTTGAAACAGCATCATAAATTGCAGCTTCGAAGGGCATTCCCATTAGTAGCTTGTGTTCAGAGCTGGATGGAAGGAGCGCTTGATATATGTAGTCTTCCCTGTGCATGACATGAACAATTTCAACCACGGGCTGTTTTCTCTCAACATCATAAGTTCCAGTTATGTCAACGAAAGGCCCTTCCACAACCTCTTTAGATGAAGATATTCTTCCTTCAAAGACAAGTTCTGCATCAGCTGGGGCATAAGCATCCACATATTTACATTTAACCAAAGTGAGCTTGTTATTTAAAAGAGTGTTTGCCACCTCAAACTCGCTTATTCCAAATGGAACAGGCGATGAAGCCGCCAACATCACAGCTGGGTGAACACCTATGGAAATTGCCACATCTAAATCTTTTCCAGCCTCCTTTGCCATCTGCCAAATTTTGTAAAGATGGCGAGGAACTAAACGAATGGCAAGATGTTTTTCATCTAAAACTTGGAGTCTGTGAATTGAAACATTCTCAAATTTTCCGTCGACGCTTTTGGCATAAACAACAGCTGATGTAATGTAAGGACCTGCATCTCTTTCAAAATGTGTAAGTATAGGAAGAGTAAGCATGTTTGGCTCTTCCTCCACCTCCTTAACAGCTCCATACCCTTCAACCTTTGGCTTTCTAGGGTAACGCCAAGCCTCTAGAAGCCTCTGATAGAACCCCTCCTTTTCAACTCCTAAGGCTGAGTATACCCTCCTTCTTTTTCCACACACATTTGCAACTACCTTAGTTCTTGTTTCCTTTATATTTTCGAAGAAGAGAATAGGTCCTTCACTTTCAAAATTTTTGATTATATGCGCCATCTCGAAACGCGTTGACACCTCGTCGTTTATACGCACTATTTCGCCCTTATTCTCCATTTCTTCTAAAAAACTTCTAAGGCTCATGTTAAACTTCCCTCGTCTTCAGACTTTGTCGGAATAACCCTCTCAATAAGTTTCTTAAAAATTGACTGGGCTTGCAACTCGTTTATAGTTTCAAGGTATATGGAAACAAGGGCTATCTTCCGCACTTTCGAAGCCAAATACTCTGCGAACATTCGGGCTGATATGGCGTTTTTGTCTCCCAAAAGTATCGAGGATGAGGGCAGACCAGGGGTGCCTAAAGGTTTTGGCACTGCAACAGCCAGTGTCCCAAGTCTATCTTCTCTTTCACTCAAAAGTATTAAGCAGGAGTTTTTCGTCTCGAGGTAAACTGCAAGAAAATGTACATCTTGCTCAATTATTTCGTCTTTAATAACTTTAGCGCGTTCCATAGCAAGTTCTCCAACCTCATTTATAAGTTCATAAATTTGCTTATAAATCCACTTTCTATCTTTTAATAGGCGACCGTTGGATGGTTCAAGGAAGGGAAGAAGAGATTTTGAAGATTTTAAATGTGAAATTTAATTTGCCGAAATGGGTTTTTGCAGAACGCAACCCCTTCGAAACATTGATTATGACGGTAATCTCCCAGAACACCACCGACACAAACGCTGAGAGAGCCTACGAAAAGCTTTCAGAAAAGTTTCCAATAACCCCTGAGGCGCTTTTGAAAGCTAAAACATCCGACCTTGAGAATTGCCTGAAAACAGCCGGACTTTATCGGAACAAGGCTGCAATACTAAAGAAAATTTCAAAAATAATTATCGAAAAATTCCACGGCGAATTAAAAAATGTGCTTTCCCTGCCATTAGAAGAAGCTAGGGAAACTTTAATGCAGCTTCCAGGAGTTGGACCTAAAACAGCCGACGTTGTTTTACTCTTCTGCGCCAAAAAACCCACCTTACCTGTGGACACACATGTGAATCGGGTATCGAAAAGGCTTGGGCTAGCACCTGCTGATGGAAATTATGAAGATGTCAGGAGGTCTCTTCAAGAAAAATACAAGCCTGAAGACTACTTGAAACTTCACATTCTTCTCATTTTGCTTGGCAGAAAATACTGTAAGGCGAGAAATCCAAAATGTCTATCTTGTCCATTGAATCATTTATGCACTTCAAGGAAGACCTAAACCAAATCTTAATGCATTATTGTTTTCCTCTAATAGCGCTGGGCTTATCTCTCTGAAATTCCTGTCAACCTTAACTTTTCCTACAGCAAGTGTCGATATTCCTCCCTCCACAGGAGTATATATTTTCATGACTTTCCTTTCATAATCAATTTCTTTTAGGATTCCTAAGCCGAGGAAGCGGTCTTCCTTGTCATAGAGAGCTGCGAGAAATCCCTCTTCAAAGCCCTTCCAAAAAACAGAGATTTTTTTCCCAATAACTTCCTCCACCCTTACGATTTTCTCCGGGCTTATCCACTTATCTTTGTTGAGAACAATGAAAATTTTATCTCGGGACTCCACAAGGTGAATGCTTTTTATTCCGAGAAGGTTGCATATTTCACTCTTCAGTTTTGGGTTTTCAAAGCTTTTGCCTATGCTAGCGAACAATTCATCTTCAATTTTAAGCCAGCTAACAGGTAGAGACTGAACCCGCCCATTTTTCAAGTATTTCATATAGCCTAGCTCTCTTAGACTTCTGCGCTTCTCTCTACTTCTCTGTTTTATGGCTGGGGAAGAATCGATAAAAAATGTATTAAATTCTTCAAGTTTGGATAGAATCGGTTTAAGCTTCTCTTCCTGAATGCATAAAATTATATGAGGAACAATTTTAGCTATTATTTGAATTTTATATTTTAATGCTTCATCTCCTTCAACCCATCCGTCCGTGTTAACGACAACGAAGTCTGGATGTAAATTTAAAACTTCTTCGAAAATTCTTGTTAGGCCATAAACAGCCTTTTCAGCTGCTCTGCTGGGAGAGGTTACGCCCACGAAGTAGGCATTTTCAGCCCTAAGGTTGAAAAGATCTGTGATGGGTTTAGATGCAATGGCGTAGGAGATGGTGCATGGAGGACCAATATCAGATTGCCCCAGATCTCCATCTATAATGGCTACTCTATGCACTTTTTTCAGAAGTCTATTGACTATATAGGTGCAGAAACTTGTTTTTCCAGAGTCTGCGGCTCCCAAAACTAGGGCTGTTACAGGTTTTGCTTGGAGGCCTAATAGTTCATCGCAGGCTTTATCCCACGAAGGTGGAATTGTTTTGCCTTCAAACTCTTCTAAACCTGCATTTTCGCCTAAAGAGACGCTGAACGTGGCTGTTTCCTCAACTGCAAATGGCATCCTTTTTCCATCTCTCACTACAATTTTATCTTTGCTGTTAAGCGTGAAACCGAAAACTTCAGCTTGACCTGAAATTAGGGTTACAGAGGCTGGGCCGTCGACTAGGAGGGTTCTTCCACCTTTAAGGGTTACATTCACCGCCTTTCCCTCTAGTGAACTTCTGACCATTTCTTCGCGCAATTCTTATGGCTGAAACAATATCCCTTAAACCCCTTCTATGCTTTGACCCGCTTATGTACCTATCTGTTCCAGCTTCGCCGACACTCTCCAGAACAATGTTCGAGGGCAATGCCTTGTCTAAAGCTTTTAGAAGCATTTCCTTATAGGCTGGGATTCCATCTCCAACTTTCACTATGACCGAAGAGGTTTTAACACCCTCAAGGCTTTTAATGATATACCTGATTGCGTCTAATGCTTCCTTAATGCCAAAACAATTTTCAGTTTTTATAACCTTTCCATCAGCTAAAACAGCTAAGCCTAATACTTCCCCAGGATCCACTCCAATAACAATTTTCTCGTATGAATCTTTTCCTTCAACATACTGTAAAGCTTGATTTATTAAAGCCTGTGGATCTGTCCCCTCTTTATATATTAAGATGTTTTCATGATCTATAAGGCGGCGCTCCTTTTCAGTTGTTATTACAAGTTTTATTTCTAACGGAATAGGTTCATATGGTGTTAGGCTGAGGAAGGGGATATTCATTTTCTTCATTTCGCTAACAATTAAGTAGTAGGCTTTGCCTGAAACTGTTGCTACTGCTATCTTAGCCTTCATTTAGTTTATCTATCACCATTCAAGCTTTCATGCAACAAATTATTATTTTTCCCTGTTTATATTCATTGATGTGTGTGGCTTTGCTGCTGAAAATCCCGACAAACTGCAAGATCGACGAGGCGCTTGAGGGCGGTTTCCCTCAAGGCGAAATAAGCCTTATTTACGGTGAGGCGGAGACGGCTAAAACAACTTTAGCCATGCAATGCGCTGTAAACTGTGCTAGGCTTGGATATAAAACGCTCTTTGTTGACTGCGACGGCACATTTTCCCCCAGAAGATTGGCTCAAATAGCATCTAAAGACTTCGATAGAGCTAGCGAGCTTATAATTCTCGCAAGGCCTAGGGACTTTAAAGAACAGGCCATTGTGATAGATCGAATAACAAGTTATATTTCAAAGAGTTTCAGCCTAATTATCCTAGACACCTTGACAAGCTTGTACCGAATGGAAATTTCTGAGAAACCTGAAAAAGCCTTTGAATTGAACCGCGAGTTGAATAGGCAGATGGCGTGGCTGGCGCAACTTGCAAAAACACAGAAAATCGCTGTTATTGTTACAAGTCAGGTGAGAAGCGTCTTCGAAGAGGCTTATTGGGAGGTGGAGCCAGTAGCCACAAGGGTATTGAAATTTTGGTCTAACGTGATAGTTGCCATGAAACCCACTGAGAACCCAAAAGTAATAAAGGTGGTTTTAACGAAGAGAGGCGAAGTTGAAAAGCCATTCCAATGCCACTTGAAATTAGATGAAGGTGGATTACACGATTTTACGCCTTAATTAAGGTTTAAAGGAATACATAATGATGCAGCAAATTATTGAGGCTTTAAAATTCATATTTCCAGCATACTGCGCAAACGCTGTACCTGTGCTCGCTGGCGGTGGATTGCCAATAGACTTTGGAAAAAAGTTTCTTGATGGAGAGCCAATTTTTGGAAAAAACAAAACATTTAAAGGGTTCTTCTTCGGACTGGCCGTTGGGACATTTGTGGGCTTTATAGAAGCTATGCTGTTTGGTTATAGTAGTCTACAGGGATTTGTGTTA
Organism: Bathyarchaeia archaeon; assembly: GCA_038871175.1. Taxonomy (GTDB): domain Archaea; phylum Thermoproteota; class Bathyarchaeia; order Bathyarchaeales; family Bathycorpusculaceae; genus JAVZIQ01. The sequence continues at coordinate 27,526 of JAVZIQ010000004.1, forward strand.
TCTCTTGGAGCGTTAATAGGAGATTTGGCAGGAGCGTTCTTTAAAAGGAGACTTAAAATTAAGCCTGGAGAGCTGCTTCCCCTCGTTGACCAAGTTGATTTCATAGTTGGTGCACTTCTTTTTATGTTGCTAATCTACCCATCTTATATGGGGCTTGAGCTTGTTCTCTTAGTTTTTATTATCACTATTCCTCTACATGTTTTAACAAATTATGCAGCGTATAAAATGGGATTGAAAAAAAGCCCATGGTAAACTATACGCCTTTCCAGTAGTGCAGCAGCGCCTCTATTGATATGTATGCCAGTATGAGGAGGGCTGCCCCAACCAGGAACATCATATACGCTTGCCTTGGTTTGTATGCATATTTTGTGCTCTGGTATATCATTAATAATCCAGCAGTTCCCATGGTGAAGAGAGCCATTGCAATGATGCTGTCTGAAACGAACTGCTCTGACAACTGAGGATAGACGAAGAGGAAACGTCCACCATAGTAAATTGCCGGATATGGTTTCATTATCAAACTGTATAATCCACCTCCGAAAAGAAAAACAGCGATGGCCATAAAGATTAATGCAAGTACAATGCTGGAAGGTTTAGCCGTTGAAAACTTTCTGCCAAGCCTCTGTAACGAATATGACAAAGATGAAAAGGTTTTTTTAACTTTTCGCGACATTTCTGCTCTCTCCATATTTTATTAAGTGTTCCGCGACCTCCTTAGCCCATTCACCAGTCAATGGATTTCTCACAATCTCATTTAAATATTCTTTCCAAGAAATCTCTAAAGCTTTCTTCCAAACATCATACTTTTTCAAAATGCTTAAGTATGCCTTAGCGTGAAGCTCGCAGTAGCCATTTTTGAAAGCTTCTCTATTGCATATTGCGCACTTCAAGTTTCTTCCTCTCCTCTTTCAGTGGGCATTTCGGGTTGAAGCATAAATTCCATGGGCGCCTCCCACTGAATTTAATCTGGATAGTAGGCCAACCGCATCCACGGCAACCTTTCCCAAGAGGCCTAACAGTTCCCCGCTGGGGAATTGGATAAGAGGCTTTACATTTGTTTTTGAAGAAGTTTGAACATCCTATGAAACGTTTACCTGTTCTTCTAGAATATAATATCATGAGAGAGCCTGACCCGCATATGGGACATAACCCTACAGTTCTCTCCTCCATCCTAGCCCTTTTAACCGCTAGGCTCAGCTGTTCACCTATTATTTTTTCCCTGTTTTTCAACTCCTCTATAACTGGTTTTAATATTTCAATTGCATCTGAAAGGACGTTTTCCCGCTTCTCCATGTTAGATTGTATCTTATCCATTCTTTCTTCAAGGTTCCGAGTCAAAGATACCGAAACAATTGATGGGCAATACCTTTTAAGGACCTCTAGAACTTCAAAGCCTAGATCTGTAACAACCATTCTCTCTTCCCGCACGTACTTCCTATCATAGAGAGTCTGAATTATGTCAGCCCTTGTTGCTTTTGTTCCGATACCAGCCTCTTCCATTCTTTTCAGCAGGCTTCCAGGATTATAACGTGGCGGTGGCCTGGTGAACTTCTCCTCCAATATTATGTTTTTAACAGCAAGTCTTTGTCCCTGCTCTATTTCTGGCAGAAGCACTTCTTCCGATCTAACATAAGGTTCGTAGAAGCGGAGCCACCCCTCTTTCAGGGTTTGTCTCCCCCTTAAGAAGAATCTATGTGTATTAATGTTTATGCAAACTCTAACGCTTTGCCTTATGGCAGGTTCTCCGAAAACAGCCATAAACCTTCTGACAACCAAGTCCCAAATTCGCCTTTCAGGCTCCTCAAGAATTCTTTCAGGAAGTTTTCCAGTTGGGTAAATAGCAGGATGAGCAGGGTCTTCCCTCTTTCCCTCATTCGGCTTCAATTCCCCTTTAGCTAGAAGTTCATATGTGAGCTTCTTATATTCGGAATATTTGCCTAAGCCTCTGAATATTTCTTCGTAGTTTATCGCGGCTGGTAGTTTCTGGCTGCTTGTTCTCGGGTAGGAGATTAAGGCATCTAAATAGAGACGTTGAGCTATGTCTAAGGTGCGTCTAGGAGTGTATCCGAATAGGCTGTATGCTTCACTTTGAAGGGAGCCTATATCAAACGGTGTCGGCGGCGTTTGCTGAAACCTTTTAACCTCTATATCCTTAACTACTCCCTCAAGCCCTTTACATTCTTTTAAAACAGTTTCGCCTTCTTTTTTAGTCTCGATAATTTCCTTCTCATACTGGGCCTCAAAAACTCTTCCATCAACTTCTACTTCAGCTCTTAAAGTCCAATAGGGTGCTGGAACAAAACATTTTATCGCCTTTTCTCTAGCTACGATAAATCTTAGGGTTGGTCCTTGAACCCTTCCTGTGCTTAAAGTGGCGTATTTCCCGCTCCATTCTTTTGCAGCTATCGTTAAAGCCCTTGTAAGGTTTACTCCATAAAGCCAATCCAATTCATGTCTTGTTTTTCCAGCTTCAATCAGGGCGAAATCCAATCTTGGGAGGAGCTCAACATAGGATTTTTCCAGCTCCTCCTTAGTCAGTGTGGAGTACTTCATCCTCTTCGCTAAGCCCTCTTTGCCGCCGCACGCATATTTCAATATGCAGTAGCCTATTATGCTTCCTTCAATGTCGTAGTCGCATGCATCAATGTAGGTGTCGGCATCTTCTGCAAGTTTGGAAATAGTTTCAAGCCACAAACGAGTTTTTCCCGATCCCCTCTCGGCTAAGTAGCGTGGCACCCAACGGAAACTGAAAACCGGATAATAGCTCCTTCCCACTTTTTCTTCAGCAACAGTATACAGATGTCCTATTGCCGGAACAACAATTATGGGCTTATCTCTCTCAGCCAAGTAATAGGGTACACCGTTATCTTCCATTTTTTTAGCTTTACCTTTCAAGTCGAGCGCTGAGGCTATTCTTTGAGCAGCGTCAGGCTTTTCTGTTATGATAAATGTATATTTTTCCAAACAGTAACACGTCCAATGGCCTAACTAGGAGAAAAACGTACAAATAAGCCTTACACTAAATAGTGAAATTTTCTAATTTGCCATTGTAGAATCAGCAAACAATAAATACGCCTGTGCTTCCCACTTAACTATTAAGGGGTTGATTAATTGCCTCAACGTGTTGTGTGCCATCAGTGCGGCAGCGTTTTATATGAGGGGGAGGAACTGAAACCCCCTGATGAAATTCTACAAAAGAACGATGGAAAATGTCCGAAATGCGGCAGAAAACTCGCGTTGATACCAATAAATGTTGAAGTCAAGCCCTTAAAATAGCTTCCCGAAAACATACTTATAGAAGGGAGAAGCGTGAACTCGGATGTTCAAAGCAGAAAATCCAAATGCATAAGTGTGTATTTAAAATTTTATAAACTAAACAGATATCATTGCATCTGTAAAGACATAAACCTTTAACTACCCGTAAGAAAAATAAAACAATTCAACCTAAAAGAAGAGCTGTGGCATAATGAAGCTAAAAGGTAAAATAACAAGAGAGAAAGTGGTTAAAAGCCTTAAAACCTTGGGGAAACTTCGTCCCAAAGTGGATCATGCCTCAACCATAACTCTATCAGCCTTAATTCTAATTCTCTTCATAGCTTTTGCCGTACGCCTATTTCCGATGAGGTGGGAGATAGATCCATCATCTGGAAAGTCAAACCTTCTACTTTCAGAGTTCGATCCATACTTTCAATATCGCTTCACAGAATACATAGTGAAAAACGGTTTCACATCATGGGCATGGCCTACTCAATGGATTGACTATCAAAGGTGGTATCCGCACGGAATAAATGTTGCAACCGCGGGGTTCCCGGGGCTGCCCTTAACAGCAGCTTTTCTATACAACATCGTTTCAGCTCTTGGCATAAACATAGACCTTATGAGTTTCTGTGCGCTCTTACCAGCCATAATGGGGATGTTGGCATGCTTGGCCATATACTTCTTAGGAAGAGATATTGGCGGTAGATCTGTTGGCTTGCTAGCTTCACTCTTTTTAGCTTTACATCCATCCTACATTCAGCGCACTTCTGTCGGATTCTTTGACGATGAAAATATAGGAATATTAGCCCTTATAGTATTTGCATTCCTGTTTCTAAGAGCCATTGAAGAGAATAGACCGCTAAACTCTACGGTTAAGTATGCGCTTGGAGCAGGAGCTGTTCTGGGATACTTCTGCGCTGGATGGGGCGCTGCCTACTACCCTATAGGCGTAACTGTGCTCTTCACTGTAATCCTAATACTTATAAAAAGATACACACGGCAGATCTTATTAGCCTATAGCATAACATTTGGGTTTGGACTATTCTTAGCCGTTAATGTTCCTAAAATTTCTCTAAATTACCTTTTTACAAGTGCAATACTGCCAGTTGCCGGAGTCTTCGCCCTACTTTGTCTAGCTGAAATTTTCCAGGCTCTCAAAACGGCAAGGCTGAAAGCCGTTTCCCTCATAGTTTTCATAGCCCTAATCATCAGCGGCTTTGCTTTGCTTTGGCAATTTGGCTACATGCAGGGCATAGCTGGAAAGTTTATTTCCGTTATCAACCCGCTCACTCGTGAGGCCTCACCGCTCATAGAGTCTGTGGCTGAGCATAGAATATCCGCCTGGGGTTCAATTTATTATGATCTCGGCGTAGGAATCGTCTTCTTTATTGCAGGAGTATTTTTCGCCTTACAAAAACCAAATAACAAAAACCTTTTCCTTTTGGTTTTAGGCTTAACTTCACTTTATTTTGCATGTTCTATGGTTAGACTTTTCGTTCTCATCGCACCTGCATTCAGCCTTTTAGCTTCAGCAGGGGTTTCCGGCTTGGTAAAACCCTTCATAACCTTGCTGAAGGAAACGCCTAAAATAAGTGTTAAAAGGAAGTATGGTCTGCAACATGTTGGGAAGGAGCTCAGCGGAGCCGCCATATTTCTTATCTTTATTGTTTTAATGACGAACGTGGCTTTTCCAATGCCAAAGGTGTATAGGCAAGTTTACGCTCCAACCACTATATCTTCAGGTAGCATGTCTATAATACCAAGCCAGCCTGTTCAAGAATGGGTAGACATGTTGAAGTGGACGCGAAACCACCTTACACACTCAACGGTTGTATGCAGTTGGTGGGATTATGGGTATTGGCTTACAATACTTGGAAATGTAACAACCCTCGCTGATAACGCAACAATAAACACCACCCAAATAGAAAACATAGGCTTCATATTCATGTCTAACGAGACACAAGCAATAGAAATGTTGAAGCTCTATAACGCATCATACATTCTAGTATATGTTACAATTGACAGAAATGGGAATTTAGCCAATTTAGGCGGTGATGAAGGAAAATGGATGTGGATGGCTAGTATCTCCGGAAAGTCACGAGATCGATTCGTAAATAGCGGTTTAATATCTAATGATGAAATGTGGAACGAAAAAATTGAGGATGTTAGACAAATATTTGGCAATTACACTTTAGGACTGCATTGGACAGACACCAACGGGAATAATCAAGTGGAAAGCGGTGAACTTATACAAGCGCCCAAAGGCCAAAATTCAACCATATATAAATTGATGAGTTATGCTATCGAACGCTGGAAACAGGAAAATGCTGGCGGATCAACGCCATCGACAACTCTCTCACACTTCTCAGAAGCTTACATTGCAGGGTTGAAAAATGACGGAGGCAAATATGGCGGAGTAGTTCCTCTAGTTTGCCTCTACAAAGTCAACTACCCAAGCGATTAAGGATGAATATACTTGTTCCCAAAAGTTCCAGACTACCATAAGCCGAACAAACCTTTAATTCCAACTGGATTGGGCATAATTTATGTTTTAACAAGCGCTGTATACCTGTTTCTTCTACACCTCTTTTGGGAGGGAAAAACCTCCCATGCCCTCACCTTGGCCGTTTGCATTATATTTGGTGGCTTTATGGGACTCCTCGACGACTGGATGGATCTACGCTGGCGGTATAAGGCTTTCTTCCCGCTGATAGCAGCAATTCCCCTTATATCCCTAGCCACAAAAATAGGGGTTCGCACTACCATAACCATTCCAATTATAGGTACAATAGACTTCGGCGTTTACTACTATATCATTATCATTCCGTTAATAGTAACTATAACAACTAATGCTGTTAATCAGCTGGGTGGGCTAAATGGATTAGAAACCATTTGCCCGGCCATTATATTAATCGGGCTTATGATTCTATCCGGACACAACGCATTCCTCTTAACTTCACCATTAATAGTTTGGCTCTCACTCGCCTTTTTTAACTTTCAAGGTAAAATTTTTGTAGGCAACACTGGGTCTTTTGCTATTGGAATAACTCTTGCAGCTTTTGCCATAATCTCAGACTTAAAGTGGAGCCTACTAATTTCAATCCTACCCTATATACTTAACTCTTCTCTCATATTGCTGAACTACTTTCTTTTCAGAACTAAGGCAAACGTTTCTTTCGACGGAAAATGGCTGCATTCAGAGCATAGAAGAAGCCTCATAACACTTATAACGTATAAACGACACATGACTGAAAAGCAGGTGGTTGTTACAATCGCCTTATTGATAGCTTTTTCAACTTTTTTCGCATTGCTTGCTCAATTGTTTTTTATTTAAAGCCATAAGGATACCTGCCTTTTTCATTCAAAAGACAAGTTTGGTGAATTAGCCTTAACAAAGGCGCTTAATGAAAGTTTGAGATTTAGGAAGCATTCTTATTAACTGGATTACTCGAAAGGGTAGCAAGCCTCCTTTATAAAAATCAATTACAATCTCATAATCACGAACGACCTTAAGCTCCACAATCTCACTTTTAATGCATCTTTAAACCTACTGTTGAGGAAAAATAGTCTAAAACGTAAAATGTATTCAGCTAGAATTGCTTAGAAATGGCTTTAAAATCTGTCGAATAAAATTGCCAAAGTAATTTGTGGATAGGTTTATTAAGCCTAAATGCATTGGTTTTCTTCGGCGGGTGAGTGGGCCTCCACCCGTTCCGCCGTATAAATCCCGGTGTAGGAGGAGGGTTAAATTGAAAATTGATGCTGAAAGTTTAGCTTTGATTGGGGTTTTTGCTGCACTCTATGCTTTAGGGGTTATTTTTTTGGCTCCAATAAGTTTTGGTGTTTATCAGGTGAGGGTTGCTGATGCCTTGCTACCCTTGTCTATGATTTTTGGTTTGCCTGTTGCGTTAGGTTCAAGTTTAGGTTGTTTAGTTGCAAATTTTTACGGTGGTTTAGGCATTGTGGACATTGTGGGTGGGGCTATTGCTAATTTCTTGGCTTGTCTGTTGGCTGGTTTGTTCGGGAGAAAAAGCCTAGCTCGGAGGATTTTAGGATGTTTCGCTGAAACAGCTGTCGTAACGGTTATTGTTGGAGGGTATCTATCTATAATTTTCAACATGCCTGTAGAGGTTGGATTGTTTGGTATTTTTATAGGCTCTGTCGTGTCGATCAATTTTTTGGGTTTTGCAATTTTAGAGGCGCTCCACAGAAGCGGAATTGGAAGAAGATATTCCAGAGAATAAAGAATAGAAATATATTAGTGTCACATGAAACGTTCCAGTTTTGTTAATCCTATTATTTCGTTAAAGTCTAAGCCTAGGGCGTCTAAAACTTGATCAAAAGTTGAGTGGAGATAGGCTATGTATTTGTCAACGTCAACTTCGTTTTTAGAGGCAAGCTCCACTGGTTTAACGTGAGGTTCATTCACCACCTTCACAAAGCTTATCAGGTCCCCTGCTTTTAGTTCCATTCCCCCCTCTTTCAATATTCTCGCCGCCTTTACGTGCTGCGGTGTTGTTTTAGTGTATCGTTCAGGTTCTTCTCCTAACACCACGTTGAAGGCAAGTTCATTAAGGCTTTCCCAATCTCGTCTTTTCAGCCTTGTGTAACATTCGCGAATATCCCTCACTATGTCTTTTTTGGCATCTTCAAAGTCCGCTGGGGTTTTAACTTTTGATAGGTGTTCCTTCATTCTGTCGAAGGATTTTTTAATGAAAATTGGTATGTGACGTTTTTTACCTGTTAACCCCTTCACGTCGACGCTCCCATCTTCTAAAACTCCAAGATAGTTCTTTTTCCGAGAGCTAAACACAACATATCTGTAGACTTTATCTACGTCTAGGCTCATTTTAAGCTCAAGTTCCGTCCATTCCTCAAGCTCGCGGATTTGCTCGTTTGATGGATTCTTGAGGAAGACGCTGTCTGTATCTCCATAAAGCACTTTTATACCAAGTTTTTCAGCTTTATTTATTATTTGGGTTATTGCATGTCTTCCTATGGCAGCTGTTGCTTCTGCAACTGGCGGGCAATACAGGTCGAATGTTTCAGCTCCAAAAACTCCGTAGCTGGCGTTTAAAATGACTTTAAGCGCTCCTTGTATAACATTGTACCAACTTCGAAGCTCTGAAGGTAAAGCCCTGTCCTTTGATTTTGGCTTATACCATTGAACCCTCAAGTCTCTAAGGGAGCCTATTAAAAGGCTTTCTAAGGCGCGTTTTCTTCTGCAAACCCAGTGAGGTGTGTCGGGTATCAAGTTTTTCCGACATTCCTGATGAGGGCACAAAATAGATTGATATCCTAGATTCCAAACTTTAATAATCGATGGATATAGGCTTGGAAAGTCCATAACCGCCACGTTGAAGTGGACTCCTGGAACAGGCTCAACAACTATTGCACCCTTGTATTTTTTCCCCTTAATTATGGCTCTTGTTGCAGTTTTGCCTTTTAAGGCAAGTATGTCCTCAGAGTTTGGGATTAACATATTCCTTTTTCTATGTTCACGATGGAGAAAGTTTCTAATCCATCGGGATACTCCTTGACGGCTAACATCCTCCATTGGCATGCTACTTATTCTCGATAGAGCAAGAATCAATTTCAGGACAAGTTCATCCTCGTAATTTACGAGTTTATAGGTGATTTCCGCGTCTCGAAAGCAGTATTTTGCAAGTTCTGTGTATGTTAACTCTCCAATATTTTTTTCCAGATGTATCTTTCCAAGGCCTATTAAAGCCTTGCCGACATCATCGAGAGTAACATCCCTATATCTATTATTGAAAGCGTATATCTGTATGGAGCGGTTGAAGAAGAACTTGTACAGGTCTATATGGACTCCGTATTTTAAGAGACAAACCCTTTTGCCCACTTCCACTGGAATATCCTTCTTTCTGAAGCCGCGGTTTAATGCCCTGTGAGCCAGATACCTAAGGTCAAAATCGTCGCCGTTGAAGGTTACAACAAATGGGTAGCTCCATAACACATCAAATACAGCCTTAATAAGATCATTTTCAGAGTCGAAATATTCAATTTTCACTTCGGCCGGTAGGCGTTCCGCTCCTTCTCGTATACCTTCACGTTTTAAAATTAAAGTTCTTTTCAATCCGTCAGAACTGTACAGGGACACGCATACTATGGGGTAGGCTGCTTCTCGTGGGTCCGGCATCCTTGTGGGGATTGGCGAGTAAACTTCTATGTCCATGGCCACATATCGGAACTTCGGCGCGGGGTACTCAAGAAGTCTTGCCCAGTGCTCTATGTATTCAAGTTCTTCAGCGTCAGCCTCCTTAAATATACATTTTATTTTTTTAACCATGGCCTCGGCTGTTTCAATTTCTTTAGGAATTAGGTTGCCGTCTTTAACTTCGTAGATCATTCCAGGCAAAAGTTTAAGGTCGTAAATATATGATTGATAATATTTTATTTTAGCTTCCCAAACTTTTACTTCTGTCGAAGATATTGGAGCTTCAGAAATCTTCGGGAAATCTTCTGGAATGATGTCTCTTATACATCCCTTTGGACGCCCACCAATAGCTAAAGGATCTTTGGCTATAATCTTTGTAACGGTGATGCTTTTATCCTGCAAGGGGTCGTATTTTTCAGTGAGTTCAAAACCTTCGAAACCAGGATGTTTGATGAGGCGGTCAATTTTCTCTAAATCATAAGGTGAAAGATTTGTTAAACAGTAAGGCTTATGTCCGCTACCATCATACCAGAAGTAGATTCGCCCTGAAGATGGTTCGTAAAGCTTGATTACCGCTTTACCTGCTTCCCCATCATATGTGGCTGAGACAAAATATGAGGGAGGCAAATTTTTGGGAGTAACAGGAAGGAAAACTTGCTCTCTACCTTGTTTGTCGTGGTCTCCTGTGAAAGGCAAAGCCTCTGCTTTAGCAATATCCTTTATTACTTTTTGAAACGTGTAGAATTCGTCGAGTCTTTTCTGCGCCATCTCTATCTTTAACCTAAGCTTAAATATGTAAGCAGCCTAGACTAAAATTTTACTAGGCTAATATGGTGAGTTAAAGGTTTGCTTAAGGAAGCATGGACAGTTGCCATTGAAGCCCTCAGCTGGATGGAAAAGCAAAAGATCAGTGAACGATTAGCGTTGGCTAGAACCTCAAAACAACTTGGTTTAGAGGATGTTGATATTTTACGCTATGCCCATAGGCTATTATTTGAAACTGTTAGGCGGCGCAACCTTATTGATAGATTTATAAATAGTGTTCTGAAACCTAGATCCCTTAGCGAATTTACTTTCGGTGTCCAGTCTTTTTTAAGACTTTATGTCTATCAAACAAGGGTCGAGAAAAACTGGTGGCCTGTAGACTTTGATGAAGCAAAGAACATTGTAAGGTTGGCCCGCTCTATTCTTGGATGGAAAACACTTCAAAAAGTTGAACCTTATTTGGGCTTGCTCCTGACTGAGGGGCCTTCTTCCATTTATAGGGGCGTAAGCGACGAAGAAACAGTTGGCCTACTAACTTCTCATCCGACATGGTTTGTTAGGTACTGCTTCAACCTTTTCGGGAGAGTTGAAGCCTTGAAAATTTTAGAGGCGAATCTGAAGACGCCTCCTACATACATAAGGTTGAACACGCTTAAGGGAGAGGTTTACGAATTACTGGAAAGGCTTAGTGCTGATGGGATGAAACTCGAAAAGGTGATGGAGTTAAAGTACGCTTACAGAGTTTTAAGCTCAAAAAAACCGCTAACTAGAACTGAAAGCTTTAAGGAAGGTTTATTCTACGTTCAAGATAAGGCAAGCTGTTTCGCAGCTGAGGCTGCAAACCCAAAACCTGGCATTGTTCTATTAGATGTATGCGCCGCGCCTGGAGCGAAAACAACCTATCTAGCCCAGCTAATGCAAAATTGCGGCGTGATTTATTCCATTGATTATTCAAGTAGGAGGATGAAAGTGTGGAAGGATGAAGTTAACCGCATGGGCATAGAAATAGCTGAACCCATAATTGCTGATGCTTGTAATCCCTCACCTGTAGCTGCAGAGGCTGATATGGTGGTTTTGGATCCTCCTTGCACAAGCACAGGTGCCTTTGGCAAGGCTCCCTCGGCAAAGTGGAGACTTACATATCGCTCCGTGGAAAGGATGGCTCAAATTCAGTGGCAAATGTTGGGTAACTATGCTGAAAAGGTGAAACCAGGCGGAACCTTGATTTATTCAACGTGCAGCATAACAGTTGAAGAGAACGAGATGATTATAGAGCGATTTCTAAAACATTTTCCAGATTTCAAAATTGCCGAAATAACATCACCGGATATGGGCTTCCCGGGTTTAAGGGGTTTAAAGCATTGTAGAAGACTTTATCCACACACTGACCAGTGCAACGGTTTCTTCATAGCAAAACTCATAAGGCTAGAAAAAGAGAGTTAGTCACGGCGAACAATTTCTATACGACACAAAACTTCGAAAATTATCTTTGCAGCATTTATCGCTGAAACTCCATTGTCATAGTTGGGAGCAACTTCAACCAAGTCAAAACATACAATTTTATTATCGATAATGCGCTCTAAAATATCTAGAAGCCTCTGGGTTTCGAGGCCCTCTGGCTCAGGATTCTGGACTGCAGGTGCATAAGATGGGTCAAGCACATCCATGTCAACAGATATATAAGTTTTATTATATTCACCTAATTTTTCCCGCAGTTTCTGAGTTAAACTTTCACATCCTTCTTTTATAATTTGTTGCGATGTGAAAAATTCTATACCGGCTTTATTTGCGTATATAAGTTCCTCTTTGGATAACGCCCTCGTGCCAACTTCCACTATCTTCCCGAGTTTAAGCTCTTCATGTATTCTTCGCATGAATGTTGCATGGGAAAGTTTTAGCCCCATGAATTCCTCTCTTAAATCTAAATGGGCATCAAAACTTAATAGAGCGGATTTTTGCGCTTCCATACTAAGACCGGATATTGCACCAAAGGTTATTGTATGTTCTCCGCCTAATAAAACAGGTGTTTTACCTTTGTCTAAAATTTCTTTAACTACAAGCCTTATTCTTTCCATTGTTTCTTTAACATCCATTGAAACATGCAAATCGCCTAAATCATGTATTTTCAGGTCTTCAACGTCTATGCCGCTGCGGAGACTATATGTTTCTATGTTCAAAGAGGCTTCTCTTATAGCGTTAGGTCCAAACCTAGCTCCAGTCCTGTAAGTGCTTGTTCCATCAAAAGGAACGCCTAAAACCACGTAGTCTGCCTCTTCAAAGGACTTCTGAAAACCGCTGAAAACGTTTGGCTGAGAAACAAAAAATTCGGAATAACCCATTTTAAACTTCACCCGCTAATTAATACGTTCACTTTGCTAAACTTAAGCCTAAGAACCACTAAACTTTTTCGCCCATAATGTTCAGCTCTTTGAACAGATCTTACATCTCCTTTAAGGTTAAATTTGATTTTAAAAGGATATTGTTTTAAGGGAAGGGCGCCTGCAAGTTAGGGGGTAAGCGCTGTTACGAGTCTTTAATAAGCCTGTCCCTTCTTGTAAGGCTTGCTAATATCTTTTGGCAATGATAAAAGAGATAAAATTTGCTTTTCGCCCTTTTCATTTACGTGTTAACTTTTGTTATTTTATTTGCAGCACGTCTAGTTTTAAAAATTTTTAACGCCAAATTTTTAATACGATTAGACAGCATAATTTATTAATGTTTACTGCTTAATTCTATGGGTTAACTTTAAAGGCGACGCAAATGGGTTTAAAGGCTCAATTAAAGGAAATGGAAAAAGGTTTTTTGGCAGCAGTTGCTTTTTATGCTTTGGCTGGAATCGTTTTCTTCATTTTTTTGGCAAACGACTTTGGGCTTATCCACATTTGCTTGATGGGAGTGTTAAGCTTAGCTACATCATATGGGGTGTTTAGAAAGAGAGTTTGGGCGCTTTGGAGTGCTTTTGTATTGTTTTTTATGGTAAACGCCTTTGCTTTGTCCATGCTTTACTACGCTATGAGTAAGAACATTCTATTGGACCTGGCCGTATTTTTATATTTGGTTTTGACGTGGATTTTCACTGTTTACATAGTCTCGAGGAAGAGGAAACTTAGAGGATGAAACCTCAATCATAATAGGGGTTCTCTAAATAGCTGAACCTCAACTTCCTCGTTTTCGTCGACAAACTGTTGGTTTTCAGGAATTTCTATAAAGCCGTCAGCCCTTAAAAGTGTGGTGATTGCACCTGACAGCCCAAGAGGGGCAGGCTCTGCTATTAGCTTTTTATCTCTATCTCTTTTCAGCTTAACGGTTATAAACGTACGCCTACCTTTAGCTGGAAACATTTTTTTTGAAGCTGTTGCCTTAACCTTTAAAGGCTTTTTTGGCTTTTTTCCGGCCATACGCTCAATTACCGGCTTTACTAAGATTTGGAAAATCAATAAGGCTGATGTTGGGTGTCCTGGAAGGGCAAATATGGGCTTTCCATTTATCAGAGCTACTGTTGTGGGCTTTCCCGGTTTAATGGCTATTCCACAGACAATCAAGCCTGGCTTTCCAAGATCACTCAGCGTTCTTGGGATAACATCTTTTGGACCGACGGACACTCCACCAGAAGTTATAACGACATCTGCCGAGGCCAAAGCTTTTTTCAAAGCCTTTTTAATTTCAGCAGCATCGTCTGGGAATACTCCGAATGGTATAGGCTCTCCTCCAGCCTCAAGAACTGCGGCACTTAAACTGTAAGCGTTTATGTCGTAAATTTTACCTGGAGGCAGAATGTCTCCAGGCTCTGTCAATTCTGCTCCAGTTGATAGGACAGCCACTTTTGGAACTTTGTAAACCCTTACATTTGCCATTCCCATTGCCGCTAAAGCTCCTATCTCTCTTGAACCTAGAACCCGACCTTTTCTAAGCACGGTTTCGCCCTTTTTTATGTCCGATCCTATCTTCATGACATTCTCGTCTTGTACCACTGGATTATAAACGTAGACTTCACCGTTTTTATATTCAGTGTATTCAGCCATAACCACAGCGTCTGCGCCCTGTGGCAAGGGGGCCCCCGTCATTATTTCGAAGGCACCTCCATGCATCAATTTTGCACTTGGGTTTTCTCCGACACTCACTGTTCCACAGAGTTTAAGCTTGACAGGCCTACTTTCTTCGGCGCTGAAAGTGTCTTCAGCAATAACAGCGTATCCATCAACAGTTGAACGTGTGAAGGGGGGGATGTCAAGGGTGGCTTTTACATCTTCTGAGAGGATGCGCTTAAATGCCTTTAAAATAGGTATTTCTTCAAATCCTGTAGGCTTAGGCTTAAAATGTTGAATTATAACATGCTTTGCCTCTTCAAAAGTTAAAAGCTTCCTGAACATTTCAGACCTCCTTCCAAGGTGTCGAAAAGGTGCACTTGGACTTCTTCACCCTTCTCTAACCCTTCACGGTTTTCCGGAACGACGACATAACCGTTAGCCTTTGTCAAGGTTGTGATTATTCCAGAACCTCTGGAACTTATAGGTTCAGCTAGGAACTCCCCATTACAGTAATAAGCTCGAACACGGACAAAAGTTTTCCGACCAAGAGCTGTTGTAACCCTGCGCGTCAATCTAGCCATAACGGCGGGTCTGGTTTCATGGGATGCGCCTAACATTTTAAGGATTAATGGCCTTGCAAAAACCTCAAACCCGAAAAAAGCCGCAACGGGATTTCCTGAAAGAATCACAATTGGCTTTCCATTAACAATTGCCAAACTTGTGGGCATGGCTGGGCGCATCGCCACCCCATGAACCACAATGCCTGGATTTCCAATATTGTTTATGGCTTGGGGAACCAAGTCTAACCCTCCTACACTTGTCCCACCTGTTGTTATCAAAATGTCTACCTTCTCGAGCCTGTGTTTAATTTTCCGTGAAATCTCTTCAACATCGTCTCTTGCAATGCCCAGATCAATTGGTTCTGCGCCTAATTCATTGCATAATCCCCAAATAATAAGCCGATTAACCTCAAAAACCTGGCCGTAACGCAGAGTTTCCCCAACTTCGACAAGTTCGTTTCCTGTAGCTAAAAATGCCACTATTGGCTTCTTAACGACATTGACCTCGCGTCTTCCAAGGGAAGCTATTAAACCTATATGTTGAGGTTTCAGACGGGTTCCAGCCTTTACAGCAACCTCGTCCTTCTTAAGGTCTTCGCCCTTTTTTGAAACGTTCTCCCCGGGAGTAATCGCCGTCCAAACCTCAAGGGTGTTTTCAGTTTGTCTAACATTTTCAAGCATTAAAACAGAATCTGCACCTTTCGGAATGGGCGTTCCAGTCCAAATCTGTTTTGCCTCTCCTTTCCCAAGCTCATCTCCCTCAATTACTTTCAGGGTTTTAGGCCTGAAAATTGATGCGCCTAAAGTGTCTTCTGCTTTCACGGCAAAACCGTCAACAGCTGACCTATCAAACCTGGGCAGATCATCCTCTGCCACAATATCCTCTGCTAAAACCCTTTCATAAGCATTTCTTAAAGGAACCAGTTCTGAGCTTAAACGTTTAATTTCCACTTTACTTAAAAATAACTGCAGAGCTTCTTCAACAGATACAAGTTTCCGAAAGCCTTTCAGCCGAGCCAAACAAGCCCCTTCAAAGAGCAAGGAGACAACGTAGAAAAAGTTATCGCATAAACTTCTCCGTAATTTAAGTTCTAAACTCCCTTTGCAGGATTTCTCGCATCTTCACTGCGTCAACGTCTAGCACCGGGCTTTCACTTATGAAAACTGGAGTCAATTTGAATTCAGCTATAACCTTTGCAAGCATGGCGAAGTCAGGTCCATAACCAGGCTCCTCTATTGTTCGGTGACACTTTTCACCTTTATCAGTAAATTCAACCTTTGTGAAATGGCAGTGCATGTTTCTAACGGCTTCTGTTCCAAGCCTTTCCTCGATCTTAATTATTACTTCTCGGAAGTCCTCAACGGTTTTGAAGAGTCCACGATCCCTTGCGTGTAAATGCGCCCAGTCTATAACTGGCTGTGTACGGTCAACCTGCTCGCATAAAGCTAAAATTTCATCTAAGCTGCCGAACTGGGATGGTTTACCCATGGTTTCTGGGCCAATTTTAACATCTCTAATTTCCAAATTGTTTAACTTATCAACAACCTTTTTCAAAGCTTCGAGGCATATTTTGAAGACTTCCTTAGGCGTTTTGCCTCCGTAAAAACCTGGATGAAACACAACTATCTCTGATTTCATCCATTGAGATGCTATAGCACAGGCTATCAGGCGGTTTTCGCTGGCGTCAACAGTTTCTTTATCTCCGCATAGGTTTATGAAGTAAGAGCCGTGGAGGCTTATTTTAACATCGTTTTCTTCTGCTTTCAAACCTAGCTTTTCAGCTTCTTCTCTCTTAATTTGCGGCTTAACGCCCCAGCGAACAGCTTGATATTCAAAGGCGTCAAGTCCCTCTTCCCGCAGAAGCCATGGAACATCTGGCAATGAAGCTTTTCGAGCTTTAAATGAAGGGGGGATACCTGCAGGGCCAAACCTAGGACGGTTAGCCACTGTCAGCGCCTCCAACTTTTTTTAACCCTTCTAAGACGGTGCCTTCTCTGTGTGATAGCTCCGTAAAGTAGAACAGAAGATGCGGAAATCCAAGCTGCGACGTTCTGAATCACCAAGTATTTACCGGCAGGGGAAAGTTCCACAACAGGCTTGATTAGGCTTCCTACACTCTGAATAAAATTTCTGAAAAGTGGAGCGACATTTAAAACTGCATTGTTAAACGCTGAGCAAAACCATCCCATAGTTGCAGTGCCTACAGTTTTAACAAATCCTAGTAGTAAAGGATTATGGATGTAAAAGTTTGACAGCGTCTGATAGATCATCTTTGGATAGGCCAGAATGGAAACAATTAAGGTTAGGGCTGAAAAGGAAAGTAGAATTAGAAGGGCACTTTTTATTGTTGCCTTTGCAAAGCTTACCTTACGCCAAAAGAGGGCAATACTTCTAGATTTTAAAAATCTGAGTTTTATTTTACTTAAAAATGCTTTTTCAGAAGACTCGAATCTTAATTTAATTTTGCTTTCTTCACCTGTTTTTCTGCTGGCTTTCTTAATGAGCTTGTCTTTTTCTATAGAGGGCTTCTGAGGATTCATCGCTACATACTTTGTTAAACAAATCCATGTTGAGGTTAGGGCTATTATGACCGCAACTGGGACAAGATGGAAGAAAGGGCTTAGAGTTAATGTTGCTGTCCAGTTAGTTACTGGAAACTTAAAACTCCACTGGACAGGGCTTTCCTCCTTAACCCCAAGTTTCATCGCATACAAAATTATCAGATATTCAATTAGGACAGCCGCTACAATGAAAAGGATTATTGCTGTTAAGCCTTTTAAAGAAGACCATCGCAGCACAAAGCTTCTGGAATGATGGTTTGACAAGAGCCTCACCATGAGCACTAGATTTTGAGTTTCACATCGAATGATATTAGAAAACAGGCTAAAAAATATGACTGTTTCTTGGCGCATCTTGCAAAAAGGCTATCTTGTTTGCAGCGGGAACTCATGACTACACTTTGGGCATTTAGCATATCCACACTGAACAGTTGACGGGCACCCTGAACATGCAAAAGCCCTGCCGTAGGAGATGTCGAAAGTAAAGCCGCAATTCGGGCAACGCAATATCCTCTTACCTTTAGAGTTCAAGTCGTCCACCCTTTCAAATCAAACATTACAGCAGCGCTTAAAAGTTTTCTCTGAAAATGCCCATAGTGTTTTGGAAGACTTCCCTTTAGCAAAGATATTGTAGGCTCTTTTAAGAATACCGTGTAAAATTAGGCCTCATGATTATATAGGGCTAAACCTTAAACAAACTCGATGATAAAAGATATAAAACGTAATATGTTGAAAAACTTAGAATGGTAGTTAGTTCGAGGTGAAGGCTGGTTTACTTGTATCTTTCCCTTCGCTTTTGCCGCTTTTTTTTCTGCCGCCGCATCCTTTTCTTTTTCCATTTAGCTCGGATTTTGCTACACTCTCCGTTTCGTAGCTACTCTATTGTTGCATGTCTTCGCCTTAAGTCTTCTTCTGTTCTTCCCATACGTTGCATTAACTCAACTATCAAGCCATCTAGGAAAACCATGCAGTTGTTTTCAAATATGCTTCCTAAGGGTGTTAGAGGTTCCCTTTCCCCCATAAGCTGTCTGGCTAAATAGTCCTCTTCTTTAGGCCATCCAGCTTTTGTCCTTCCCTTAATAGTTACAGTCAAGTCTGCAAGCTGTCCTAGGGGTGATTCTGGGAAGGATGTTATGGCGATAACTGTGGCTCCTATTTCTTTTGCAGCTGCTCCTGCAGTCAAAACTATTTTTGTTGACCCTGTTCCTGAAATAGCTATTAGGAGGTCTCCTTTCTCTGCGGCTGGCGTTATTGTTTCGCCTAGAAAATAAACGTTAAAGCCTAGGTTCATGAGGCGAAGGGCGAAAGCCCTTCCTACGAACCCGCTTCTTCCCATGCCTACCACAAAGATCTTTTTGTTTTTCGCTTCAGTTAAGAGCTGTATTAATCTTTCAACTTCGTTAGAATTTAGTCCATCTATAGCCTCCTTTATCCCTGAAATAATTTCCTCTGCCGCCGCCCTTAACCATCTCAACTTTTCCAGCTCCGCGAGACCCATTAAGCCAGCGTTTATATTAAAAGTCTTGCGGTTAATAAAATCTTAACGTTATATCTCCTAAACTGGGTATCTTAATGTAAAACCTCACAGAAACCGCTACGGCTAAAATTATTAAAATAACAATTACTAGGAAGAAATCCCACTTGCTTAATTCTAAACTGTAAAGGTTTGTGCGCTTGCTGGTAGCTCCCCAAGCACGGGATTCCATTGCTTCAGCAAGCTCTAGGCTCCTTCGAATTGCGCTTACTATCAAAGGTATCAGGATAGGAATGTAATTTCTAATTCTTTTCAAGAAGCTGCCCTTTTCAAGCTCCAACCCTCTAGCCTTCTGTGCATCCATTATTGTCTGGGCCTCTTCAGCCAGAACTGGAACAAAACGCACAGCAGTCGTGAATGCAAAACAAAACTCGTAGGGGACACGGGTTTGCTCCAAGGCTAAGCCTAAATGATCGGGAGATGTTGTGAGGAAGAAAATCGAAAAGGATTCCACAAGTACAAGAAACCTCAAGGTCATTGCTGAGGCATACTCTACTGAAGAGAAAGAAACTTTGTATCCGCCACTTATAAAGGAGTAAATAAAATTTGTAAGGAATATAAGTGAGGCTAGAAACGTTGCGCCTTTCATGGTGCGCAGCCATTCTCTTTTAACCCGTGCAAGAAGAACTATGGGGATCTGTAATAGGAAAAGCACAGCTAATGGGATGAGCTCCCAGTAAAGTATTGCAACAACGAATATAACACATGAATAAACAAATTTTATCCGCGGATCTAAATTGTGAACTGGAGACTTAACTCTTCTAAAACGGAAACCTTCGAAAACGCTCATTTTTGGCTCTCCTTAAAGACTTTTAGAAGAATTTTTTTTGCTTCGTAAACGTCTATGACATTTCTTGGAAAGTTCAGATCGGAAAGTAATAGGAATATTTGGGTTATTTGGGGAGGAACAATAGAAGCTTGGGTTAGGATTTCCAAGTTTGTAAGCACCCCATGTGCTTCTCCGTCTCCGATTATTTTACCGCCGCGCATAAGCAAAACCCTAGGGTTACATTCAGCCACAAACTCTACGTCGTGAGTTACTATTACAACTGTTTTCCCTTGAGATTTCATTTGCAAAATGAATTGGCGGAGCTTATCTTTCTGCTGATAGTCCTGTCCAATAGTGGGTTCGTCTAAAATTAGTATTTCTGGATCCCAGGCTAAAACAGAGGCGAGTGCCACGCGTTTCCTTTCACCTCCGCTAAGCATGAATGGAGATGTTTTCCTGTACTGCGCTAGGCCTAGAAGGTTTAAGGCCCATGTTACCCGCCTCTTTATAACTCTTTCTTTAAACCCGAAGTTTTTAAGGGCGAAGGCTACTTCATCCTCAACGGTCTCGCTGAAAAGCTGATGATCTGGGTTTTGGAAGACAAAGCCAACTTTCCTCGCCAATTTGGCAACGCTTACCTTTGTAGTTTCAACGCCGTCGACCAGCACCTTACCACTTGTAGGCTTGAGGAGTCCATTAAAATGTTTAACAAGAGTTGTTTTTCCAGCCCCGTTTTCTCCCATTATAGCTACAAATTCTCCGTCTGATATTTTTAGCGAAACTCCTTTTAATGCTTCTACACCATTTGGATAAGTGAAGTGCACGTTTTGAACTTCAATCATGCCTCTTCAAAACACCCCTTATTTTTTCAGCCATGTCCTCGGAACATAGAGGGATGCTTTCACCCAATTTTATTCCATCTGCTTGGAGCATCTTGTAAAGAAGCGTTGCCTTTGGGATTCCAACACCGATTAGGCGGGCTTCCTCGGAGCCTAAAATTTCATGAGGCTCTCCATCTAATACAACCCTCCCATCATCCATTATTATAATGTGGTCTGCATACTTGGCTGTCAAGTCAAGCCTATGCTCAACCAAAACTATGGTTATACCAAGCTTCTTGTTTAGTTCATATATAACTTCAAAAATGTTTTTGGCTCCTAAAGGGTCAAGGAAAGAGGTCGGCTCATCTAAGACTACTACTTTAGGCTTCATGGCTAAAACAGCAGCTATGGCAACGCGCTGCTGCTGACCTCCAGAAAGCTCATGGGGGGCGCGTTCTCTCAGATCATAAATACCTGTAAGCTTCAGGGCCCAATCCACTCGGCTTCGCATTTCCTCCCTTGGCACGCCTAGGTTCTCTAGCCCGAATGCCACATCCTTCTCAACTGAAAGGGCGAACAGCTGGTTTTCAGGGTTTTGAAAAACTAAGCCTACACGGGTTGCAAGCACATGTGTTGGATGCTCTGCAACGTTCAGCCCAGCAACAGTTATTTCGCCCTTCAAATCGCCCTGATAAAAGTGGGGGATTAACCCGTTAAAACATCTGCATAGGGTTGTCTTCCCACATCCACTTGGACCAGTTATAAGGGTAAAATCGCCTTCCTCTATTTTTATAGAGACTTCTTTAATTGAAGGCTTTGTTGCGCCTGGATACGTATATGTTAAGTTTTCTGTTTGTATCACTGGCATTTTTCAATCCCGGGGCCAGTTTAAATTAGGAATTCTCATTTAAGAGTAGCTACTTAATTTTTGGTCTGAAGTATTTTATCTCTTAAAATCCTAAAACACCTCTTTAATCCCACTTCGATGTCGCCGAAGCCATTAACACCTGCAGATGTTGAATGCCCTCCACCCATCCCTTTAAGGTATTCGCCTAAGGGTTTAGCTATGTCTCTCCCCAGATGTATTCCAGTTTTCTCATGAAATTCTCTGGCACAGCGCAAACTTATCTCGAGGCTTTCGTTTCGCTGTCCAGCCACAACTGCAAAATGGGCACCCAGGTCTATAATAGCCCTCGCAGCTGAAGCTTGGTAGGCACTAACGTGGGATAAAGCTACAATCCACTCGCCAACCCTGAATAGTTTAGCCCTTTTACATGCTTTAAGCCTTGCCACTCTCTCAGAGTAGTCCATTGGTATGGATAGCAAAGCTAATGTTTCCTGAGCGTTTAACCCTGTGTCTATGAGTTCCGCTATGGTTTTTAAAGTTGCTGAGGTGGCAAGTACGAAGTGGCGTGTGTCGAAGGCTATGCCTAGAAATAGGGCTTTAGCCTCAACCTTCTCTATTTGCATTTTTGTTTCCTTATAAAAATTATACACAATTTCGCATGTAGATGAGGCGCTCTCGTCGGTTATGCAGACCTTGGCCATTTTCTCTGTTTCTGGGTGGGCTGCGTGATGGTCAATAACAATTACAGGCGCCTTTGAGGACTTCACCTTTTCGGCCAGACTTCCCAGCTGCTGAATAGTATTAGTGTCAAGAAGTATGATTACGTCCGCATAATCAATACCCGGCTTATTTTCCACATTTATCGGCAAGTGTTTTAGGACGTGTTTTGAGAGGCGGCTTACTCCTTGAGATACTCCTATTTCCACTTTCACTTCCGGTTTATAACGTTTTATCAAGTTTGAGAAGGCATAAGCTGAACATATGGCATCTGGATCTGCGTTATGATGGCACAACAAAACAATATGCTTAGCATTCAGTTCACCTACGATTTCAGCTATTTTTGCAAATGACATTTCAGCTCCCTCATGTATTTTTCAGCTTTTGCAAAGGCTTCTTTTACCGCTTCATCCGCAAGCTTTTGAACATTTAAGTTTCTCATCAGCGGCGATAACTCCAACTCCAATTCAACCGTCAGCGTTACAGGATATTCTGCTGAGGTTTCGACAGTTATGTTTAGAGTTTCAACGCGTTTCGGGTGAACACGCGTTAGAATATACTCTCTGGCAGCTTCTTCTGCAAGACTGCAAATTGTCTCCATTTGTTCTTCTGTAAACTCTTGCAAACCTATTTCTTCCAAGTTTCCACCTAGATGAGCCTTAAATGTCCACTGAAACTTTTAAGGCTGGGAACCTGAGATGGGAGCCAAATCCTGCTGAAGCTTCGCCTGAAGTTCCTTCATTTGGCTTCTTAGGCGTTCTTCTTGTTTGCCCAAAACAGAGGCACGCATATTCAAAAGCTCTTTTCTCTCGTTGAGGTCCACAGTGACTCTCGCCTTCTCTGTCTTGACAAGAAGCGAACCCACAGCCTTATAAATTACAGCTTCATCCGATGTCTTCTGCAACTCAGCTAGAGCCTGCTCAACCTCTGTGAGTTCAATTTCAACCTGCTGCTTCTGAGCTAAAACCGACTGCAAAGTCTGCTGTAGTTGCTGAAACCTCAGAAGGCGCTCTTGAACTTGCGGTGGAAGTTTAGCTAATTCCTCGCTCAAATTCATCCATCCATCTGCACAGCTTTACACTTAATCCCTTAATTAAACATTTTCCAAAGCGATAGGAAAACTATAATAGAATATGTGCCATCAACTTCGCAGTTGATGGCTGATGGGAATTAAGCTATTCTAAAGAAATCCAATTTTCGCACTTAGCATAGTAAGTTTTTCTGTAACGTCTAATTTCTTATAAGTAAGAGCATGCTAGAACAGTTAATTTTAAAGGTTTAAGCATATAAAAATAAACTGCTACTTGAGGGGTGAAAAAATTGGTGAAAGTCGACGGATATGAAGTTGTTGAGGGACTATACTATTCAAAGGATTTTGAATGGCTAAAAATCGAGGGGGAAAAAGTCCGCGTGGGTATTACAGACTACGCTCAGAAACAGCTTAGAGAAATTGTTTACGCTGAACTTCCAAGCTCTGGAACCACTACGAAACAAAACGAGCCCTATGGAACTGTGGAATCCGTTAAGGCCGTATCAGACTTAATAGCTCCAATAAGCGGAACAATAGAGGAGGTAAACGCAGAAGTCCAATCAAAACCTGAGCTTTTAAATGAAGATCCTTATGGAAATGGTTGGCTTTTAGTAATTAGACCTACGAATCTCCAAGATGAGCTTAAAAACTTAATGGACTTCAACCAAGCAGTTGAATGGCATAAAAGCCTAATAAAAGAAGGGAAATAGCGCTTGCCTAAACGCATAGTGATAATTGGGGCGCACGCAGCTGGAGTTGACGCAGCATCAGCCGCCCGGAAAACAGATCGAACAGCAGAGATAACCCTCATAACAGACGAGAAGCACGCAGGCTACTCACGATGTGGCTTGCCATTCGTGATAGGTGGACAAATACCAAGCTTTAACAACCTAATAGTTTTCCAACCCAGCTATTTCCAGATGATGAAGCTAAAACTACTGACAGAAACAAAGGTGACAAAAATAGACACAGGCAAAAAAGTTGTTGAAACACTGAGAAACGGCGATAAAAAAGAAATTCCATATGACAGCCTAATAATCGCCTCAGGTGCATCTGCTTTCACACCTCCGATAAAGGGCAGAGAGAAAAAGGGAATACTTCCGCTTAGAACGATTGAGGACGGTGAAAAAATAGATCAAGCCATAAGGGAAGGTGCGAAAACAGCAGTTGTTATGGGTGCTGGTTTAATAGGCTTGGAGACCGCGGTGGCCCTCCAGGAAAGAGGCTTAAAAGTAACTGTTGTTGAAATGCTCCCCCAAGTATTACCTGCAATGCTGGATTCAGACATAGCCAAGACAGTTCAGGAAACACTTGAACAGAAGGGGATAAGAATCTTAACTGGTAAGCCAGTTGAAGAATTCCTGGGAGAAGACCATGTTACGGGAATAGTGGCTGGTGGGGAACAGATATATGCAGATCTATTTGTAAGCGCTTTCGGCGTTAGAGCTAACACTCAAATTGCAACTGAAGCCGGAATAGCTTTAGGCGAAACAAGGGCTGTGAAAACGAATGCAAGGATGGAGACAAACGTAAAGGATGTTTACGCTGTAGGCGATTGCGCAGAGTCTACACATATAGTAACACAAAGACCAGTTCTCCAACAGCTTGGCACGGTAGCTGTTAGACAAGGAAAGGTTGCCGGGATAAACGCCGCAGGAGGTTATGCACTTTTCACAGGCGTTCTAGGGTCAGCGGTGACTCAGCTTTATGATATGCAGGCTGGTGTTACAGGCTTAACAGAGGCAGCAGCGAAGAGGGCTGGAATTGAAACAGTTTCAGGTTCTATATCTTCGAAAACTAAGGCAGATTATTATCCTGGGGCCATGCCTATAAAAGTTAAGCTTGTCGCTGAAAAGGAGTCTCAACGCTTAGTTGGCGCCCAAATATTAGGCGGCGAAGAGGTAACACAACGTATAAACGCTGTGTCCTTTGCAATACAAAAACATATGACGATACGTGAACTAGCAAAGGCAGACACGGCGTATGCTCCACCTTTAAGTGAAACATGGGAGCCTATGGTTTTGGCAGCAGAAATGATTCTGATGAGACTACGCTAAACACCTCATATTTTTTTTAAATTTTCAGTCGGAAAATTAATTAGGAAAAACAGTTTCAAATAATATCGCAACTCTATGCGATGGTGATTTAAATGGCGATAAAAGTAGCTATAAACGGTTTTGGAAGAATTGGAAGACTTTTATATAGAGCAGCAATAGAAAGAAATGCTAACATTGACTTTGTAGCTATAAACGACGTGACAGACGCTAAGACACTTGCCCACCTTCTGAAATATGATTCTGTGCATGGAAGATTTAACGCAGATGTGCAGGTGAAAGATAACAACATCATAGTGAACGGAAAAGAACTAAAAGTTTTGTCTCAAAAAGACCCTGCCCAACTTCCATGGAAAGACCTGGATGTATACTTGGCGGTAGAGTCCACAGGGCTTTTCACAAAGAGGGAAGATGCCGCAAAACACTTGCAGGCTGGAGCTAAAAAAGTTTTGATCTCAGCGCCTGCGGAAAACCCTGACATAACCATAGTTCTGGGGGTAAACCATGATAAATACGACCATCAAAATCACAACATACTTTCAAATGCTTCTTGCACAACAAACTGTGTAGTGCCATGCGTAAAAGTTTTGCATGAAAACTTCGGAATGAAATCAGGGATTATGACAACTGCTCATGCATACACAAACGACCAGAGAATCATGGATCTAGTTCACAGGGATCTTCGGAGGGCTAGGGCAGGTGCAGTAAACATTATTCCCACGACCACGGGGGCAGCTAGGGCCTCAGCCTTGGTTTTCCCAGAGCTTAAGGGTAAAATTGACGGCATAGCATTGCGGGTTCCAGTTCCAAACGTTTCAATTGTTGATTTAACAGCGGTTCTGGAGAGGAATGTGACGAAGGAGGAGGTTAACGCTGCCTTTAAGAAGGCTGCAGAGGGTCCCTTAAAGGGTATACTAGAGTATACAGAAGACCCTATAGTTTCAACTGACGTTAACCATACATCCTACTCCGCCGTAGTTGATGGACTCTCAACGATGGTTGTCGCTGGAAACCTCGTTAAAGTCCTAGCATGGTATGACAACGAATGGGGCTTCTCCTGCAGAATGGTCGAACTCATAGAGCTCATAGGGAAGAAGGCGGGTTTCTAGCAGGCAACATATAAACTTAAAAAACAGTTTCCCCTATTTTTCTCTTCTACATCCAAGAGGGATAAGTATGGTGAAGTACTTAACATTAGATAGTGTTGACGTAAAAAATAAAACAGTGCTTGTTAGAGTGGATTTCAACTCTCCAGTGGACCCTGAAACAAAAAAGGTTCTCGACGACACAAGAATCAGAGCCCATGGGGAAACAACAATAAATGAGCTGGCGAAAAAAGGAGCTAAAGTGGTTGTGTTGGCCCACCAAGGAAGGAGAGGAGACCCTGACTTCATACCGCTAAAACAACATGCAGAACTCCTAAGCAAGGTTATTGGAACGCCTGTTAAATTTGTGGACGACGTCTTCGGCGAGAAGGCTAAAAATGCGATAAAAGAGCTGAAAAGCGGGGAAATACTTGTCCTAGATAACGTGAGAAACTTCGCCGGTGAAACAAAAGAAGGGACCCCTGAAGACCACGCCAAAACAGATCTTGTTAGAGAGCTGGCTCCTTTAGCAGACTTATTCGTCAATGATGCCTTTGCAGCAGCTCACAGAGCCCACGTTTCAATGGTGGGCTTCACATCTGTTCTGCCGAGCTTTGCAGGACGTATAATGGAGAGGGAGTTGAAATCCCTTAGCAGAGTGCTGGAAAACCCGGAGAAGCCCTGCATTTATGTTTTAGGAGGGGCAAAAGCCGACGACTCTCTTGAAATCTCAAAGTATGTTTTGGACAACAAAATCGCAGACTACGTGCTTACAGGCGGCGTTGTAGGCCACGTATTCTTAGCAGCAAGGGGCGTTGATCTAGGCAAGCCTAACATGAAGTTCTTAGAAGAGAAAAAGCTTTTGGATCTTGTTCCTGGTATAAAGGAGCTTATGCGGAAATACCCGGAAAAAATCAATGTTCCTTCAGATGTGGCTGTTGAAGTAGATAAGAAACGCAAAGAAATTCTTGTTGAAAACCTTCCCACAGACCATCCCATATACGATGTTGGAGCGAAAACTGTTGAAAACTATTCAGAAATGATAAGAAAAGCGAAATCAATTGTTGTAAGCGGTCCTATGGGGGTCTTTGAAAATAGCGAGTTCATGTTTGGAACAAAGAGAATTTTTGAAGAAATTGCAAATTCGAAGGCTTTCTCCTTGGCTGGTGGCGGACACACCATTGCAGCTCTCCAAGAACTTGGGTTGTCGGATAAGATTTCCTATGTTAGCACAGCTGGCGGAGCCTTAATCGAGTTTCTCATGGGTAAAAAGCTTCCAGGTGTTGTGGCGCTAGAAACAGCGGCTAAACGCACCTCCTAACATCCCATTTTTATCTATTAATATATTTTTTCCTCTAACACTTACTCATCAAATTTAAGGCCAATTATGGTAATAATTTAAACCTCAGGAGCATTGCCAGCAAACCAGAAATATCACACTTTAAAGAATAAGTAGAAGTGTGAAAGCTTTGACAGACATAGTATTTGTGTTCGAAGTCCATCAGCCTTATAGAATTAGAAAAGATTTCTTCTGGGGGAACAAACTTTTCAAGAGAGTCAGTAAGGAGAAGCTTTTCCATTACTATTTTAACAGTGAACTAAATAGGGAAATCTTTGAAAGAGCTTGCAAGAAATGTTATTTCCCTTCGAATCAAATATTATTAGACCTCATCGACGCTTATAAAAAGGGCGATAAGAAGGTTAGGTTTTCATTCAGTATTTCGGGAATATTTCTGGAACAGTGCGAAAACTTCAGCAAAGACCTTTTAGAGTCTTTCAGGCAGCTGGCTAAAACTGGATGTGTGGAATTCCTATGTCAAACCTACCATCACTCTTTAGCAAGCCTTTATCCAGATAGCGGAGAATTTGTTACGCAAGCGAAAATGCATATTAGAACAGTTAAAGACTTGCTAGGATACACGCCTAACGTTTTTGAAAATACAGAGCTAATATACAACAACGCTATAGCGAAAACAGTTGAAGAGCTTGGCTTTAAGGGCATTTTAACTGAAGGAGTGGAGCGCATACTACACGAAAAGTCTCCAAACTACCTTTACAGGCCGAAAGGTTGCAGGAAAATTAAGGTGCTTCTTCGCAATTATAAGTTGACAGACGACATTGGATTCCGATTTTCAGCTAGATGGTGGAGTGAATGGCCGCTGACTGCAGATAAATATGCAAGGTGGCTTGCTTCCACTGAGGGCCAATGCATACTCATATTTCCAGACTATGAAACTTTCGGGGAACACCACTGGCCTGAGACAGGTATTCACAATTTTCTGAAACATTTACCAAACGAGATTCTGAAATGGCCCCATCTCAGCATGTCAACACCTTCAGAGGTTTTGGAAAAGTATGAGCCTTTAGGAGAGATCGACGTTCCGGAAGCTTCAGGAATAATTTCATGGGCAGATTTAGAAAGGGACGCAAGCTGTTGGCTTGGAAACACTATGCAATGGGCTTATTATACTTCTTTAAGAAGACTTGAACCAATTGTTAAGGAGTCAGAAGATCAGGAGTTCTTGAGGATTTGGCGTTGTTTCCAGACAAGTGACCATTTATACTACATGTTTTTAGGCGGAGGGGCGCCAGGTGAGGTTCACTCCTACTTTAGCCCCTTTAGCTCTCCGACAGAAGCTTATGTCACAGCTCAAACGGCAATATTAGATTTTGAAAACCGCGTTAGGCTTGCGTCTATAACCGCAGACGACCCATTTCTATTTTATAAAGGTGTTGGAGAGGAAAATTATACAGGATTTATTGCTTGGAGTTTAAAGGGATTTCTCAAGGCTTTAGAAGAGGTGGATATCAAGTCTGTAGAGTTCCATAACAGCCGCGGAGACTTTGAAAAATGGGCTGAAAACTCGTTGAGAGATAAAAAGCTTGAGGAAATTTTTAGAAAAGTTAGGCTTTCAAAGCTTAAAGGTGGAGACCTTCGAAAAACATTAGTCAAAACCTTAAGTGAAAGGGTGAAAGATCTTGAAAATTCTATAGGCGAGATTAAATACTTTTAATTTATCAACTTATAATATAAAGTGTGAGTATAAAATCGAGGTGGAAAGTTGAGGGAGGAACTTCCGTTATCAGAGAAGATTTTACAGACACTCCACAACTTATGCGCAACAGCCCCTGATCTGGCGAGAAAGAGCGAGGAGCTTGCACAGATTATGCTTTTGGAAAAGGTTGAAGTTGAAAAGATACTCGATGAGTATGGCTGCGAGGGATATGTTGAAAGCTTTTTAGATAACAAAGGGATGAAGTGCTACTACCTTACTGGAAGAGGGATAATTAAAGTCTGCGCCCTGTTCACTTAGCCGGCGAATTCGATGCGTGTGATAATTTTCTGTTGGGAGTTTCCTCCTAGAGTTATTGGAGAGCTAGGGAATTACGTTAAGGAGCTGGCTGTGCAGCTCGCTAAAAGCAAAGTTGAAACCAATGTAGTTACTTACCACGATTATTTAACGGGAGTGGCTGAAGAGTACGGATGTGTAAAAACATATAGAGTAAACAACCCTGTCAAAACGCACATAAACATTGTGACATGGGCTTTGACATTAAACCAGGAAATTGAAAGGGTGGCTGCCAACATCTATTATAGGTCACAGGGAGAGATAAATCTAATAGACGTCCATGAATGGCATTTCATACCTGCTGCGGCAACGTTGAAAAAGGCTTTGGGCATTCCGTTCATATACTCTATTGAAAGCTTAGAACCTCACCGTTCAGGCGGGGCGAACATGCCTTTAAACATTGCCATCAAAAGCATTGAGTGGATCGGAACCTTTGAAGCTGATAAGTTGGTTGTGAAATCTGAGTGGATGGCAAATGAGGTTGTAAGGATATATGGTGTTCCACGAGAAAAGATAAAAGTTGTAAAGCCGGAATCAGGTATTTGGATTAAAGCTGTTTTGAAAACCTACAAAAGTCTTTCAGGGTGAAGTTTCAAATGTCCCGTGAATTGGCTGTTATGATGCTAACATGGGAGTTCCCACCGAGAATTGTAGGAGGAATATCGCCCCACGTCTACAATTTGTCCAGAAATCTGGCTAAAAACGGCGTTAAGGTATATGTTGTAACATGCGATTTTCCAGGGGCTCCCAAACATGAGGCTTTGGAAGGCTTTGAAGTTTTCAGGGTTGATTCTTACAAAAACCCTTCTCCAGACTTCGCAAGTTGGGTTTACCTCATGAACGTTAATATGCAGAAGGAGGCAGCGTCCCTTGTCAAGAATTTGGGTGGGGTTGACATTTTCCATGCCCACGACTGGCTTGTTGCCGTTGCCAGCATAGGCCTTAAGCACATTTTTAGAAGGCCTCTTTTAGCCACAATTCACTCAACAGAGGTTGGAAGGCGGAGCGGTATCCACTCTGATTATGAGAGGATGATTCATGAAACGGAAGCATGGCTGACTTATGAGGCATGGAGGGTTATATGCTGTAGCAATTACATGGTTTCTCATGTTAAGTTGACCTTTGGACTTCCAGAGGATAAGCTTGAGATGATACCAAACGGTGTAGACGTCACTCAATATGGAGGATGCGAAAAAGCCTCTCTCACTCAGTTTAGAAGGAAATTCGCCTTACCCGAGGAGAAAATAGTGCTTTTCGTTGGAAGACTTGTATACGAGAAAGGAGTTCACGTTCTAATTCAATCTGTGCCTAAAGTTCTGGAGAAAGTCAACGCCAAATTCGTAATAGTTGGAGACGGCTATATGAAACACTCCCTTTTAGAAATGGTAAGGAATATGGGTTTAGCTCAAAAAGTGTTCTTCACAGGCTTTATAGATGATGAAACTTTAAAGAAGCTGCAAAGGTGCGCAGATGTTACAGTTGTTCCATCGCTTTATGAACCATTCGGAATTGTGGCAATAGAGGCCATGGCTGCTAAAAGCCCTGTTGTAGTTTCTGACGTTGGAGGGCTGTCAGAAATAGTTGAACACGACGTTACAGGCGTTAAAGTTTACCCAAACGATCCTAACTCTTTAACATGGGGAATAATAAGGGTGCTTCTAAACGAAGATTATGCAGCTAAGCTTAGAGAAAAAGCCTATAAAAAGGCCGTTGAAGTCTTCAACTGGGGGAGGATAAGTCAAAGCACAAAAAAGGGCTACGAAAAGGTTTTAGAAGAATATTCGAAAACTTTCTGGGCTTAAAGCTTTGCTGAGGCTATAAATATTTAATTTTAACAGCTTTGTTGGGACATGCATCGACGCATTTCAGACAGTATATACATTCCGGGTCGTGTATTTT
>JAVZIQ010000005.1:0-44816 GCA_038871175.1 Bathyarchaeia archaeon
GCTTAGAAATGTGCGGAAAGCAGCCCGTAGCGAGTGGGGGCTATAAGGATTTCTTCCTTTAAAATTGCCAGCAAATTTTTGGGCTGTTTTGCAAAAGTAGGCATGCACAGCTCTTGAAGATACCTCATAAATTGGCGTTTCTTCCGAAAGTTTTCTGTTGGCTAAATAATCTATAAGAAGCTTAACGCCTGTCTTCTTTCTTGTTAAGCTTAGGCATATGGATGTTATGCCATTTTCCAACTCTTCTTTTATGTCGCCGTATTTGTGAGCTAAAAGGTCTGAGAGGCTTAGTCCACCTTGAACAATTTAGGCTGCCGCACTTTTATAGAGCGGCTTGTTCATTAAGGCCATGAAATCGTCTATTTCCTCTATGGTCCATGGATGCTTCTTATGTATAGGCTGGGCCGGCGGTAGGTTCACGTAACGCAGGCTTATGGGTATATCATAATATTTGGCTAAGCCTTGAACAGCTCCAATATAACTCCTCACAGTTTTTGGAGAATAGCCTCTATTTTGAAGTCAAACCATAAAACTGTTAAGCGTTAAGCGGTCCACACGTCTTTTTTGGCTTCTTGGTAAAAGCCTATCCTGTTCCACGCGATCTAAGAAATCCCTTATAGAGCCATGGCTTGAGTAAAATTCTTGAAAAGCAGCCAAACCACGACCATAAACATTACGTGTTGCAAGCTTCAAAACAGAGAGAAACTCTGAAACCTCAGAACAAGCCTCAAAAAGCGCTTCAACTTGCAAAGAAAACACCGAAAACAGTTAAACAGAAAAAGAAGGGATTTGCGGTAGATTTCGCCACTTTTTATTGGTTTTACAGCTTTTTAACGAAGGCAAGTTTTTGCGTGAAAAGGGTGAAAGTAGAGCTTATTGAATGCTTTAAGGTTTACCTTTTCGCTGCGGCTACGGCTTTTTTAATTGATTCTATGGTTTGATCAACTGTCAATACTGGTACTACTTCAAAGTGGGCGAAAGGTATCCATTTAAGCAAGCGGGTGAAAAGTTCCGCTTCATTTGCTGCTTCGCTAATTGAGTATCCGAAATCTCCTCCCGCAGCTATTCCCCAGTCTTTCGTTACTCCTGCATTCAAGTCCGCTTTAACCATTTCAAGCATTGAAAGCCAACCTTTGACCCTCTGCTCAACATCAACAGGCACCTTGGTCGGCTCCAACCACCACTTCACATAGAATTTTGGCATTCCATTTTCACCTCCTATACCATTTTACGCGCTCCAGTGTCAGAGCTGAACTCCACCAACAAGTAAAGAAAGCAGCCTTCTTGAGCTCGCCCCACAAGTCAGTGAAGCTCATATTATGTTAAATGAAGGCTTCCTAAAAGATTTGCGTTATATATAATTGAAAATTAGCTGATCATTTCACTGTCTGCACATAATTTCTGTCAATCTCATCATGGAACGAAATTAATCACGTATTCACTAATTTCTTTCACGGTTCTCAGTCCTAGACTCTGAGAATTCAAATCCATGTTGAAACTCTCGGTGAAGAAAACTGGGAGTCATCTTAATTCAAATGCACATTCTTGAAGAACTTTCATGAAAATATAATCTGTTCTGTCAATCGCTGTTTAGGAAAAATGTTTTGGGTAATGTTATTTTAGACGTTACTAATGGAACAAAAAGTTGACATTTCGATAAATTTTCCGAAAGTTGCTGGCTCTACTTTATTGGTAAAAGTTTAATTTTTGTTTGTAAGAGTTTTATATGCTGAGGTCGGCGGATGAGTTTAACGGGAGTGTTGTGTGCATCTGAATGTGCTTTTTGCTCTGCATAGCGTTATGGTTCCTAAGGATATTTAACATTCTTGGCAGCGAATATGACCTTCTTATAAGGTCGGTTTCAGCAACTAGCTTAATCCTGCTCGGAGTATTCATCGGCATACTTATCTCGGAAAAGAAGATTCAAACTCGATCGATGATAACCTTCACCATTCTTTTTTCCGCAGGTTTTTTTGCTGCGCCGGTTGTTGCAGTTGGCATACTTATGCTTGCAAGCAATTTTCCCTTTAGTAGAGGAATGGAATCCCTAATATTTGGAGGAAGCATAATAGGCTACCTCCTTTTTTACACGCTATTCTGGTTTTGGTATAACAAGAAGAGAAGCATTTTCAAATCAATACATACAGCTTAAAAATAGGTAAACACTTAGAACAGTCTTCAAGATTTTTAGCAACCAACAATTTCAACTGCTTAAAACTTCAGCGATGCTCTTTTAGTGTCTCTTAACAGCCTCAACAAAGGAGCGGATATTTTCCAAGGGGGTTTCAGGAACTAAATCGCATCCGGGAGCAACAACATATTCCTTTTTATGATGCATAACGTTTAAGAGTGTAACAGTTTCCTCCTGAATCTTTTCAGGAGAACATTTACAAATAGTTTTCACCGGGCTTATGTTGCCGAAGATAACTGTGTCTTGGGGGACTCGGTTGATTATTGAGGGAAGATTAACTTCGTCAACGCTTATCCCTGCGGCTCCAGTTTCACACATTTTTTCTATAAGATGCTCTGTTTTACCGCAGACATGAAGTACTACAGGTCTACTTAGAGAACGAATTATTTTCTTGGTGTATGTGCCGGAAAATTCTTCGTATTGACTTGATGACATTGTAGAACCCGTCGGCTCCGCAATTAATATTATGTCAGCTCCTGCATTTATCAACGCTTGGGCATAGGATGTTATTACCTGAACACATAAATCGATTAGGGCTTTAAGGAACTCAGGATTCCTTCTAATGTTTAAGTAAGTGTTTGTGCTCCGCCCAGATGAACTGCTAGAGTAAAAGGCCCTATGACCTCGGCGACTTTTATCATGGTGTAGTTGTCTCTGAGCATTTTCATGGTCTCTATGAAGACAGGCATTCGTCCGTCATGGTAAGGATCAGGAACTCTCAATCTCTTCAAGTCTTCCATGGTTTTCACAGGATGAGAAATTATAGTGGGAAGAGCGTGATCGGCATAACTAATTTTACATCCGCAAGCCTCTGCTTCGAGGCTCATGTCGGCTGTCAAACAAACAGTATCCAACCCCATTTCTTCAATAGTGAACTTCATTGCTTTGAAGTGTAATTTTGCATCACGCAAGGCCTCGCTTACCGTTGAATTCGTTAGAAGTATTGCCGGCGCGCCTGCAAAGGCACATACCATTCGACGGCCAGCCATCCTAATCATAGTGGAAAATGGGACTCCCAAGGCTATAGAGAGAAGAATTCTTCCGAAAAACCTGAGCTTTTTTCGACGTCCAACCCAATTCATCAAATCAATAAAATTCGTAGAGGATCCCCTTTTCTAACGGTTTAGCTAAAGGTATTCAGATGTCAGCTTCTTTGAGAATCTTTTTGACAGGGCAACAATGGTTAAAACTGGTGGGGCTCCTGGAGCCTTGGGAAGTACGCTGGAATCGCTTACAAAGAGACGGTTTATTTCAGTTTCATGGTCTGCGTTTACAACTCTTCCCATTCCAGCCGTTCCGCCAGGATGTCCAGCCCTCACATGGGTTACATAAAACGAATGGGGATCAGCGCCGGCTTGCGTGAGGATTTTTTTAGAAATTTCAACACCCATGTCCAGTTTTTCCCGGTCCTTCTCTGTAACGGGTTTATGAATTACTCCGTTAACATCAACTTTTCCAACATCGTCATCCGTAATCTTTGTCGTTAACCCTAAAGTCTTATGTCTCTTAAAGGCACGAGTCTTCTTGAAAACTGGCAAATATAGGAACATGTCTAAAGTTGTGTCCAAAACAGGTGAAAGTATAAAGCCATACTTCGAATGAAATTCATCTATCAACGTTGCCATACCGATTTCATCTTTCATTTCGCCCTTCTTGATCATGCCGTAGGTGTTAACTAGCAAATCAGCGAAAAAGTTGTTTCCCGCATTTGTTAATCCTGATCTCTGAAGAATTATTGGAGTCCCTATTCCTCCGGCTGCTAGCACTATGTTGTCGGCGTTAATCGTAGAAGTTCCGGAGGGACCGTGGACGCGTACTCCTTTCACTTCTCCACTTGAATGGAGAACCTCGTCTACATATGTGTCCGTGACAAGTTTAGCTCCAGCCTTAACTGCTTCTCCGACAAATTTTTGAGCGGTCCATTTAGCACCATAACGGCATCCAACTACACAGTTTCCACAGTTTCTACACTTTGAGAAGTCTATGAATTTAGGCATAGGTTTAACATCGTATCCCAACTCCTTTGAAGCCTTCATCAAACTTTTTGTTCGTTCACCCATCAAACTTTCAGGTAATGGCGCAACATTAAGTTCCCTTTCAGCCTCTTTAAATTCACCTTCTAAATGAATCCCTAAAGTTTCCAGTTCACTTTTAAGGGCTCTGACGCCGTTACCAAATGTAACAATAGAACTGCCTCCAACCATAATTGCCCTAAGGATCTCTGTTCCTTCAGAAGACTTTTCGCCTGGAGAAAAATTCTTCAGCATTTTAGGATAAGTTGAAGAACCAGCATAAAACCCTAAGGCCCTCCTTTCGGTGCCAACCTTGAGATACTTCCCTTTTTCTATAAGAGTGACTTTTTTCCCTTGAATCGCAAGTTCCCTAGCAACAGTTGCACCTCCGACTCCCGAGCCTACAACCAGAAAGGCACTCATCAACTTCACCATCCTGTTAATCATACTTCCGCGCTTGAACTCCACCAACAGGTAAAGAAAGCAGACTCAAATGCTCGCTCCACAAGCCAGTGAAGCTCATATTATGTTAAATGAAGGCTTCCTAAAAAGATTTGCGTTATATATTAATTGAAACGTATGATCATTTCGCTGTCTGCGCACAATTCCTGTAAATCTCGTTATAGAACCTTGAAATCAACAATGTTTTCGCTAATGAGGGTTTGGGTGATTTGTTGGTGTATTGTTGTTTCTAAATTGAGTGAAAAGATAAATATCGGTTTCAAGTTTTTGTTGGTTAGGATGCATATATTTAAGTCGCCGGGCTTCTGGATTTGTCTAAGTGCATTTCTATTGGCATTAGGCTCCTATCTCGTTACGATGGAAGTGCCTATTCGTATAACTTATGATCCAGTCGCTGCTGAACAATATGAGCTCATGCGTGTTTACCTACCTTTAGGCTTTTTGCTTTGGTTTTTGGCTTTCGTTTTTCTCGTTTTTGGATTTGCCTTAGGTGTGCGAGGGCCTTTGGCGGTTGCCCAGGTGAAGAATCCATTTTCAAGGGCGAGCATAATTGTTGGAGTGACTCTAGGGTTTTTGGCTTTGACATCAACTTTTTTGCCGTGGGTAATTGCTGAAAGGACTGAACCGTTTATAGAAACTCGTGGAGGCATATTTAATGTTGGGCAGTATCATGCATTAACAGGGATCAACATTATGACAGATGTAAACAACATGATTGGTGATATAATACTCCTAGTTTTTGCTGGAGCAATCATCGGAATTTTACACATTCCGCTTTTCACCCTCCTTGAAGTGGGAAAGACCAATGCCATGCGAACATTTCTATTCCTGTTAGGCGGAATATGTATCATATGCCCAGCCATATTAATGTATACACATAAAATCTGGTGGATCAGTTTGCGCCTTAATGGAATATTAGGTTTCTCAACGATTTTCAAAAGCCCTGGAACAGGATTCCTAATCGCCACCTCATGCGCAAGCGGTTTAATTGCTTTTGGAATAATAACCACATATAAAGTTGTACGCGGCAAAGGCAGCAACAATATAGTGTGAACGTGAAACGTTGAAGCGGCTCGACATAGAAATCAGCGAAAATACAATTGACCAAACGGGCATTATTTAAATAATTGGTTTTATCTTTTATTTATTGGAAACGAAGTAGGATGCGATGGATTAGAATCCTTCGAGTTCTCAGCTTTGAAGCTATCTACTTCTTTATCTATGCCATCTCCGCCATCTCATCTGTAATCAGGTCACTTTCAAGCTCACCTCAAACATCGGGGTATCTTCAATACTATCTTCAAGATCCTTTGAAGACTTTCTTCACGGTATTCGCTGAGTTGGGTAGAAGCCCTATCCTAATGCTTACACTTTTTGCCATAATAGCACAATCTTTAGTTTTAGGTTTATTCACTGAGTTGGGTCTTCACAATCTGCTCAGAAAAAGGAAACAAAGAACCCAACTGAACTAAGCATACGCGGGAAACCCATGAGTTACACAGAAAAGCAAGCCGTCAAGAATAGAAAAAGAGAGGTTTTACCGGAGTTTTCGCCACGTTTTCTAGTGTTAGAGCAACACACCAGCCCTGTGAATGACACGCCAGCTACTTGCGTTTCTGAGTATTTTGGCTCCATCCATTTCGTAACGTATTTAAGGCCGGCTTCTTTTTATAAATTAGGTCGTATCGCTCAGCGCCCTCGACCTATTTTTAAGAAAATTGCTAAAGTTTCCTTTGAATTGGATGAAAAAACAAAAATGCTAAGGGGGCTTTCTATATTCTGATGAAGGATGAAGTGTTTAGGGACAGTTTGCCCTAGAGATTGTTATGATAGCTGTTTTATGCAGGTGGTTATGGATGATTATGGCAAGCCTGTAAGGGTTGTCGGAGAGAAAGAAAGCCCTATTACACAAGGTTTTCTCTGTCCACGGGGAATCATGGATGTAAAAAGGACTTATAGCAGTGAACGTGTGCTCTATCCTTATAAGCGGTTGAATGGTAAGCCTGAAGGCGTTTTTGAGAGGATTGTGTGGGATGAGGCTCTAAAAATTTTGGCTGAAAAAATAACATATGTCTTAGACTGCTTCGGGCCTGAGGAAATTCTGCTTTTGTATTACTGTGGGAATATGGGTTTGTTCACGCTGTATTTGCCCCAAAGGCTGTTTTATGCTTTGGGCTCAAGCATGACGGATCTCAGCATTTGCAGCGAGTCCGGACATGAGGCGCTGGCGCTTCATTATGGATTATCCTATGGCTTGGATCCGGAAGAACTTCCAAGGATGAAGTTAACTGTTTACTGGGGCTTTAACGCAGCTGTAAGCGCTCCACATCTTTACGCTCTTTCTTTAAAGGCTAAGAGAAACGGCGGAGCCATCGCTGTGATAGATCCGAGGAAAAGCGAAACAGCCTGGACAGCTGATTTTTGGATTCAGCCGAAGCCTGGAAGTGACATAGCGTTAGCCTATGGAGTGATTAAACATTTAATCGATAAGGGTCTAATAGATAAAGATTTTATTCAAAAGTACACGTATGGTTTCGCCGAGTTAAAGAGTGAAGTTTCCAAGTGGAGTGTCAGCTCTATTGAGGAGTATACTGGACTGAAATGGAGCCAAATAGCCAAGCTGGCTGAACTTTATGCAAGCTTCAAACCTAATGTAACCATGATCGGAATAGGAATTCAGAAAAACATCCACGGCGCAGAAGCTGTTAGGATAGTATCGCTTATACCAGCATTAATAGGAATGCATAGAGGATTCTACTACACAAACAGCAAGGGATGGAACATAGATATTCCGTATCTAACTGGTAAAAAATTGACAGCCAAAAAAATCAAGGTTGTAAGTCAGGTAGCTTTGGGCAGGCTTTTAGAGAAAGGCGAATTCAAAATTGTCTACATTTATAATATGAACCCAGCTGAAACCCTGCCAAACCAGGCGGCGGTAAGAAGAGGCCTTTCAAGGAAAGACTTGTTTGTAGTTGTCCACGACACCCACTGGACGGCAACAGCTAAACATGCAGATCTGGTTTTGCCTGCACCCACATTTCTAGAAAAAGAAGACATAGTTGTCTCTTACAGCCACAGGTACATCCGAAAATCCAGCGCAATCATTCAGCCGCTTGGAGAAAGCAAAAACGAGCTTTGGATTACAAGCCAACTGGCCAGAATATTAAACCTAAATGATGAATGGTTATATGAAGATCCTTGGAAAGCAGCCCAAAAAGCCTTAAAGGACGCTTTTGAAAATGGAAGCATCGCTGATTTAAAAAATGGAAGGACGTTAAAGCTTAAGTTTAAACCCATAAACGAGTATCAAACTCCCTCAGGTAAGATAGAATTTTATGCCCTAAAGGCGAAAGAATTCGATTTACCGCCCCTTCCACAGCAGCCTCAGCTAAATGAAAATGGAGAGTTCATCTTGTTAAACACTGCCACCAGCAAATATACAAATTCTCAATTCCAAGATGTTTATGGACCTAAACCCCCGCTGGTACTCATTAACCCAGCAGATGGAGAAGCCTACACCATAAAAAACGATGATCTTGTTGAACTATACAATGAATTTGGCAGCATTAAGATACGGGCAAAAATTTCAGATTCACTTCCAAGAGGGACGTTATGGACACCAAGGGAAGGAAACGATGTGGATGGCAAGCCTAAAAACCTCATAATCACAGACAAAACCCAAAAACTCGGCGGAGGACCCACCTTCAACTCAACAAAAGTCAAAATTGTAAAGGTAAAGGAATCTCTTCTAAGCCTTTAAACTTCCTAAACCACGCTAAAATAGATCCGTCCGAACCCTACCGAACATTCAAGAATGATGAATTGTAATCATGATAGTGGAGAGACAGTTGCACAAGCTTACAGCCGCATAATCAAGTACACAAGCAAAGATAGCGTAAATAAGCCAGCATTGGTATTTGGTTCCGCACCGATAGACGAAACCATCTATAAGAAGGGCTGAATTGCTTTAAACTTAACAGGGAAAAAAGCAGATCAGAAATCTAAAATCTCACATTTCATATTCTGCCATTAGTATTCTAAAAGGGCTGCGAATATTTCTGCAGAGCGACCTGAACATTCGCAGCATATGCCCCCAATTTTCTTAGTTTCGATTCTTGAAAAATTTCTTCGGGCTATTTCATTGACGCTTTCCATGTCAAAGCCTAAGTGGATATCGCCTAATTCTGTTTTGAACTCTTCAAAGTTATGTTTGCAAAGGTCTATAACGATGGCTTTGCCTTTTCTTTTTAGAATTTCTTTAATGCCCTTGAAGACCTTTCGGGGTTCGGCGCTGTGGTGAAGCATCAAAGTTGAAAATACTGCGTCAAATCTTAATGGAATATTGAAGTATTTTCTTGCCTCTTTTATGCTGCCCTTGATGTTTTCAGCTATACCTACGAATGGCGTTATTTTGTCGCTCTTCTCTCTTAATGATGTAAGCATGGCTGGGGTTGCGTCCATAGCATAAAATTGAACATTGCGCAGGGTTTGGCAAACCCTATTATATAGCTTAACCGTGAAAAAGCCTGTGCCAGCTCCAACATCTAGAACTTTTGCATTTTGCCGAAGGTTCTTCGATGTGAATAAAAATTCGTAGATGGTGTCAACTATTTGGTTTACTCCATTCTCTCCAAAATAGTCTAAAATAATTTTGTCTCTCTTTTCAGCTTCCTCCGCTGTGAAATACTGAACTTCCTTCGTAAGTAAC
The DNA here is from genome assembly GCA_038871175.1 of Bathyarchaeia archaeon. GTDB lineage: Archaea > Thermoproteota > Bathyarchaeia > Bathyarchaeales > Bathycorpusculaceae > JAVZIQ01. The sequence goes on from JAVZIQ010000005.1 coordinate 9,377, forward strand.
TCAGGATTGGGGGCGTTCAGCTTTCTAAAAAGCTGTTCAAGCTGCAAATTCTGAACATAGTTTTTAAAGGCCATAACCTTTAGCACTGCTACGGATTGTTCGGCTTAATTCCATAAACTGTTATGCTTACAATTGATTTGGCATATTCTTTAGTCTCTTGCTGTGAAATGCCAAATTCCTCCATTAGAGCCTTTGCTGTTACATCATCAATTATAAGGTCCGCTGGAAAACGTGATTCCCTAACTACTTTTACGTCCCTGAAACCTGCGCTTTTGATCAGTTCAAGATATTCATTCTTCAATGCTGCTCCAGAGATGCATCCAATATATGCCTGCTCACTTTCCCTTATCGCTTTTGGTAGTTCTTTCAGTAAAACAATGTCAGAAATTATTAGCCTGCCACCTGGCTTTAACACCCTAAAAGCTTCTTCAAATACTCGCTTTTTGTTTGGTGAAAGATTAATGACGCAATTTGAAATTATCACGTCAACAGAGTTATCCGCGACTGGAAGATTTTCTATTTCCCCAAGTCTAAACTCCACATTCCCATAATTACCTTTTCTAGCGGCCTTCCTTGCCCTCTCGACCATTTCAGGAGTCATGTCAACACCGATAACTCTTCCTCTTTCGCCAACCCTTTTTGAAGCTAAAAAGCAATCAAAGCCGCTTCCTGAACCCAAGTCAAGCACGGTTTCCCCTTCTCTCAAAGATGCCAATGCAACTGGATTTCCACATCCAAGACTGAAAACTTCTTCGGAAAGAGACTTTAACTCTTCCTCATCATAACCAAGCTTCTCATAGCCTTTTTCTAGATCTACAGATTTTTGGCAGCATGAGGCTGAGCAACAGCTACTTTCCTTTTTCGCTATTTCAGCGTAACTTTTCCTCACTTTTTCTTTTATCTTAACTTCATCCATATATCATTCCTCCTTAACCTAAAACTTCCTTAATAATGGGGCCGAGGAAACTTTTAATCGAGTTTCCAAGATTTTCAGCCTTCACTAAAATGAGGCAACACGCCTCATCTCCCATGCCACAACTTATGATCGCCAATTTATCATTAGGCCTAACCTTAATTTTCTCCCTTACATCCTTGGGAAGAACTATCTGACCCTTCGAATCCACAGTAACCACAGCATCAACCCCACAACATTTCACTTTATCATTCATGTTTAACACAACATAATCATACTTTTCCTAATATTTAGACTTTTTTGAAAAATCAGATAAATTTCCCACATTAATTCATTTTATAACGCCTAAAAGAACGTAGAGCCATCGCTCAAAACTTCTTTTTTGCATCCACATGTGTGACCATTGCGTGCACATTAGACTGCGGCCAGAAAACGTTGAGCTTTTGAAGCTTCAAATTAGAAAGTGCCATATGATGGCGATAACTGCAAGAATCAAAATAATGAAGTAATAGCATACAGCAGTATGATTTAACGGGTTCTTCCCACTGGCAGGATGTAGAGGGGTTGTTCATTTTCCGGAAGGCTGAGTAGCGATTTAACTTCTTCGTCGTAGAAGGCTCCTACAGTAACTGTGCCGAGGCCCATTGCTGTTGCTTGTAGGCATATGTTCTGGGCTGCGTGTCCAGCCTCCATGTGCACATATCTAATGCCTCTGTCACCATATTTAGCGGTTGTCCTGTCATAAACTGCTGCAATCACAATATCTATAGCACCATCTTTAACCCACGCCTGACCTAGAGCAGCTGCAGCCAGCACCCCTCTTTTATCTCCATCAAGAACCTTCACGAGCTTATGCCCATATGGTTTGTATTTGTAAACGCCTTCACTGAGATTTTCAACATTCCCAACAGCAACATAAACTTCGAGGGGATAAAGGGCTCCAGCAGAGGGAGCAGTTCTGAAACCCCGAGAGTCTGTTATTCCCTGAGCAGCCCACAAAAGCTGTGAAACCTCCTGAATGGTTAAGGATTCATCCGCATACTCCCTGATAGATCTTCGCTTCCACAATGCCTCCTCAACAGAGACGGCACTATCATTCCGCGGTGTTGGAAGCGCAACCTCCAACCCATCAGCCATTGCAGAAGGCTCAATAACCTCACGCTTAAAACCTTGCAATATAAAAATACATGCAAACGCTACTCCAAAAATAAAAACTACAACTATTACAGCTTTAATCTTCCCAACTTTCAAGATGCATCACCCATATTTTCTATCTAATCTCCTCTAATTTAACCTAAAGACTTTGATAAGTGCGCTCAGGCAGAAAAGGTCTCATTAATAATATGAAAATTCCACATCAAAATTCTAAAACTTCTATTAGTAAACACTAAAAGAATACAGTTTCAGCCCCTCTGAATTCAAAACTTTTGGTTCCATTCCTCTTTCAAAATGTCCATCACGATGAGGTCTCGATAATTTCCGTTGATAAATCTCGCTTTCCTTTTCTTTCCAACATCCTTGAATCCGACTTTTCTGAAGCACCTTTGAGCTCTTTCATTGATGTCGAGAGTCTCAAGCTCAACCCTTTTAAAATTTAGGATTTTAAATGCAAAATCTAGGGCTAAACTTAGGGCTTCAGAACCGTAGCCTTTACCCCAGTTTTCTGAAGAGTAAATGGCAATTCCCAGAACTGCCGACCTATTAATCCAGTCGCAGTTAAATAAGCTCACAGTGCCTAACAGTTTTTTGTCTGATTTCTCCTCAATCGCAAAAATAAATGATTTCCTCTCCTCTTTCTCCTTCCAAGTGTTTTTAACCCATTCCTCCTCCTCACCCCTAGAAGCAGGACCTAACGAAGCCGCGCCCACCAAATTCCTTAATTCCAGATTATTCCAACCATTAAAAAGCTCATCAACATCAGAAAGCTCAAGGCTACGAAGTTTAACATTTCTACCTTCCATCACTATAGAAAACCTCTACTTAAGATAATCTTCAAAAAATTATATAAGTCCTTTGATAACATAAACCGAAGAAAGGAAAGTAATAAAATAGCAATTATTCACATATTTCCAAACCTTAAACCATAAATACACAAGGAGCCTAAAAACCCCATCCTTCATACAAATACTTCACCATTTTACGCTTTCAATAAAAAGTGGGGTTGAGGGGTTTTTAGGTTTTCTTTTTGGCTTTGGAGGCTATGTAGCCTATAATTGCAATGACAATGATTACTATTACAGCGATCAGGACTATTTGTTCTGTTGGCAAACCGATAGGCGTGGACGTTGGGGTGGTCATAACTACAGGCGTAGATGCCAAAAATACAAGTTATGTTTTCGAAATCAGAGAAGACATCTGAGACAAGCTTAAAATTCAGTTTATCATTAAACTTCATTAAAAACGTATATAACTAGCCTACGAATACCAAAACCCAAGGCTGCTTCATATAGGATTTCACACTATCCGCTACTGGAAAGCAATCATAGAATACTTAAAGGCCAAAGACATTCTCCACGTTAAAGAAATGCTTGGACATGCGCGCGCAGAAAAAGAAGACTCCGGTAAATTTCATTCATCAGCAGCCACAACAACAAGTGAAGGGCAAAACTTATAGAAACAGGATTCAAATACATTTGCATAGCGCCGAAGGCATAATGCTGTTAGAAATCGGAAATAAAATACGCTGGAAATATCTTAAAACAAACTAGTAACACTTAAATCGCATTTCAATGGGAATAATTAATGGGTTGTAAAATGAAAACAAAGGGCCCGTAGCTCAGCTAGGTTAGAGCGACAGGCTCATAACCTGTTGGTCGCCGGTTCAAATCCGGCCGGGCCCACACACTTTAACAAGTTTAAATTTCATTAAAGGTCTAAGAAGTCATTAGAAGTAAAGTTCATTCTTTACTTGATTTAAAGTATTGAAATACACTTTAACTTTAAATGGGTGTGGGCTTAACAGGAAATGTTTAGGGCAATGATTAGAGAGCCATGTTTTGGATGCTTCCTAAACAATTTTCTATGCTGGTTGTCAAGTATACTAGTTGAGAAAAATGTTTTGTGGAGGTTAAATGCGATTCATAAGCCTCCTTCTCATTTATTTTTTCCCTTTAACCTTTTCACCAGCGTTGCTGTTCTTTTTCCAAGTTCTATGCAGTGTTCAATTTCTTCCTTTTCTGGATTTTCCACAGCTGCTGCTCCATAATGTTTGTCTTCTGCTCTCCCTTGAACTATCATGCCGTGAATAAGCATAGCTCCTAAAATTGAAAGCAGAGTTGTCTCTGCACCTGTGGCTGTTCCTCCTGAACTTGTAAAGGCTGCTCCAACCTTGCCTTCAAGTTTTCCATGAATTTTTACAGATTCGTCTATAAACGCCTTAAGCTTTCCTGACATCTGCCCAAAATATGTAGGTGAACCCATTATAATTCCGTCAACCTCCAATAGGTCGTCTAGACTTGCCTGATCAACCTTCTTCACAGCGACTTCAATCCCTCCCACTTTTCTCGCCCCCTCCGCCACAGCGAAAGCCATTTTCTCAGTATTTCCAGTCTTAGAGTCATACACAATTAGGATTTTCGCCACATTCAACACCGCCCTAACAGTTAAAGGCTAACAGCCCAAGAGGTTTAAATTTTACCCACCCAAACCAGCCTTTCAACATTGGCATAATTACGTTTTGATTTCTATAAGATAAAATCTTTATAAGCTGCCTATTTCAGTTTGGGAGTAGCGGAGATTCTTCAGGGAGAAATTAAATTCCCTTCCTCCTTATTCTCCATTATTCATTATGGATAGATAGGCAAAGCTATAAATTTTCCTTAAAGTTAATATGTTTAGTTTTAAGTTCAGCATTTGCTTCGTCTTTCTCATGCCATTAGTTTAATAATTTCCTCGATTGTCATTATTTTCGCGTTATAAACGTACTCCAAATACTTCAATCCCTGCTCTTGATCTTCCTCTGTAAAGGACTCCACACCGTCCTTTGCAACTATTATTTTGTAACCTCTGAAGAAAGCGTCCGCGGCGGTATGCCTCACGCATATATGGGTATGTAATCCACATAAGATAACAGTTTCAACGCCCTGACCTTGATATAGGCTTCTTAGAAGCGTGTCAAGGCCAGTTTCATAAAAGCCACTGTAAGTATGCTTTTCAACAACGAAATCCTTCTCCTCAGGCTTCAACTCAGGGATGACATCGGCTCCAACGGTGCCTTTAATAGCGTGTTTTCCCCACCTTCTCACCACTTCAAAGTCTTGAGGATAGTGAGCATCATTGCTGTAAACAACTGGAATATTATGCTCATGAGCAGCCTTAACAAGTCTCTTCAAGTTAGCAATTATATTTACCGCTCTTTCACATTTTAAATCCCCAGTAACAAAGTCGTTAACCATGTCAATTATTATAACGCACATTCTCTCGGACATGCTTAACACCCTTCGCACTCCATAGTTTGTCATTTCCTATTTCTAAAGATTTTGACTCCATTCATGTCGCATAAATATTCAAAGCCAACCCTCACAGGCCTGCAAGCCTCTTTAACAGCCTTGACTTTTTAACATGGAATTCTTCAATTTTGTGTTTTGAAACATAGCCTTTTGATGGTTATGTAAACAAGAGTAGATGTTTTTGTGTCCAATTAGCTCTCTCCACTTGTAAAAGAAATAGCAGGAGAAAAACAACAAGTCTTCATAACGAAATACAAAGGCATGATTCAAATCCTGTTGCTTAAAATTCGAGAACCATCGTCGTGGAAAAATCATAATAAAAATTTTCGGTATACGATCTCCATAGTTCAACAAAATTTTTAAAATGAAAAGATACAACCGTCTAAACAGTCCTGTTAGTGTGAACTTGCGCGCATAGTTTATCGGTCGTATGATTAAAGGGAAAACAATATGAAAAACATTAACGAGATAAAGAGGAAACTTGAAAGTTTAAAGCCTTTGTTATCGGAAAATTTTAAGGTTAAATCCATCGGCATTTTCGGTTCATACGTTAAGGGAAAAGAACGCAGGGGAAGTGACCTTGACATTTTAATTGAGTTTGAGGAATCAGCTGAGCTTTCTCTTCTGGATTTCGTTAGGCTAGAGAACCTCTTAAGCAAAAAACTAGGCGTTAAAGTAGACCAGTTAAAAAAACACGTTAAAACCTAGAATTGGAAAGCGCATTCTAGAAGAAGTTGTAAACATATGAGCAAAGAATTTTTAGACTACATTGAAGACATCATTGAGGTAATGGATGACGCCGCTAATTTCGTTGAGAAAATGGATATGAAGACTTTATGAAAGATAGAAAAACAGTCTACGCAGTATTGAGAGCCTTGGAAATCATCGGAGAGGCCGTTAAAAACGTGCCGAGGGATTTGTGGAAGCGCCATCCAGAAGTACCTCGGAAAGAGATGGCGGGAATGAGGGACAAGCTGATCCATGAATACGTCGGAGTTGATTTAAAGAAAGTTGGAGAACCATTAAGGAAGTATCCCAAAATTGAAACCATTATTCGAAAAAATCATTAGAAACTACAAACTGAAACAAGCCTAAACCTGCGCGTGAACATTCAGCCTTTTTTAAACCCAACGATAAATAGTAAATGGATTAATTTGTGCTTAAGTATCTAGCTTTTCCTTTTTTATTCGTATTTTGTAACATTGAAGCTATTCGCCTTTTATTAGGTTTCTGCTTTTGTTGAGGGGAGCATGTTTAGCGCTTATTATGCTTTAATGTCTTACAATTACTCACAGGTAATAAATTTTCATGATATTTAAGCTAATACCATTTTAGGAATAGTGATCGAAGCTTTGAGAGCAACCTATCTAGTGCTAGGCCGATAATTGCTGTGGCAAAAAGAGCGGAGAAAAGTTGAGGGGCTTCAAAAAACCTAGCTGCGTATGATTCAAGGAAGCCTAATCCGCTACCACCTGAAATCATTTCAAATACGAAAGCTGCAATTATAGATATGGGAAGGGCAACTTGCATCCCATTAAATATGTAAGGCAAAGAAGCTGGCATTATAATTTTCCATAATATTTTCCTTTTAGGCGTACCCATTATTCTCGCGGACCATATGAAGAATGGGTTAACGCTTTTGGCTCCATTATAAGTAGATGCGATTACTATGGATACGCATGAAATAATTACAAGCATGATTTTCGCTTCATGGCCTATTCCAAACCATAATATGAAGATTGGGACCAAGGTTAATGGTGGAACGGGAAGTAGTATTGCGACAATTGGGTCGAAAAACCAGTTAAATGCCCTTGACATTGACATAAAAATCCCTATGGGAATTCCTATCAAAATGGAAAAAGTGTAACCTGTTAAAGCGCGATAAAGAGTTATCCCTGTATGTTGCAGTAAAGTGCCATCTAACAGTGCAAAATAAGAGAAACGCGCTATGTCCGATATAGGTGGAAGAAAGTAGTAAGGAACGAATCGTGTCCTGGCAAGCAACTCCCATAAAAGCACGCATATCAAGATTGAATAAATATAAGAAAAGGCTGTTATTAACTTTTTAAAGGCTTCCTTCACCGTGTTTTGATCATTCAAAGTTTCAACCTCCATGCCAACGGAGAAATCTCCTTGACAATCTGGTTACTCCACGATCAGCCATAAATGACAAAAGTACAAATATGAGTATTACAGCGAACATGTAATCATAAAGCCCCAATGCGCCGTAACCGCTTATGAGGTAACCTATACCTGCTCTAGATGCAACAAATTCAACACTTATTATTACTATAAACGCCATGGGTAAGGCTATCTTTATTCCATTAAATATGTATGGCAAGGAGGCTGGAATAATTACTTTTCTAAAAAGTTTGCTCTGCGGAGTTCCAAGGCTTAATGCCGACCAAAACAGCCTCTTATCAACGCTTTGAACCCCATGATACGTGTTAATTATTATAGGAAGCAGAGTTCCTAAGAACACTACGAAGATTGCTGCTTGATCCGTTACTCCTAGCCATACCATTGTTAAAGGTACGAGAGCAACCTTTGGAATGGGATATGTGATAGTTATTATCGGATCAAGAAATCTTTTGACATGTCTTTTGGTTGCCATGCTAAATCCCAAGATTACCCCTATTAAAATTCCTAGGGCTAGTCCCGCAAAAGTCCTATATAACGAAACTAAAACATGCCGAACAAGAATTCCATTATAGATCAACTCGATGGTTTTGAGAATTACTGAATAGAAGCTTGGAAGAAGGGATGTGCTTACCAAGTTGAACCTACTAATTAATTCCCAAATTCCAAATATAACAAAAATCGGTACTGCCCTATACAATGACTTAAGAAGGTTGTTGAAAGCCTCCGCTGCTCGTGCCATAACTCTTCAACACCTCCTCCCTTACTTCGGTCCATACCATATTCCTAATTTTCATAAAATTAGTAGAGGTTAAAATCTCGGTTCTACTTTGCGATTTATCAACATCGACGTTGATTATGCTTCTTATTCTGCCGGGTCTATGAGTCATAATGAGCACTCTTTGCGATAAGTAAACTGCTTCCTCTACGGAGTGAGTGACAAATATTATTGTCTTCTTAGTTTTCCTCCATATATTCAATAATTCTTCCTGCATTAACTCACGTGTTTGGGCATCTAACGCCCCGAAAGGTTCATCCATAAGTAGTATAGCTGGTTCATAAGCTAAAGTGCGTGCCAACGCAACACGTTGCTGCATTCCTCCTGACAGTTCTTTCGGAAATTTATGTTCAAAGCCTTCTAATCCTATCATTTGCACGTATTTATTCACTATACGTTTAATTTCATCCTTACTGAGGTGTTTCTCCTCTAAACCGTATTTAATATTGCCCTCAACGGTTCTCCAAGGAAATAAGGCATACTCTTGAAATACGATCCCCCTATCAGGTCCAGGTTCCCTGACAGGTTTATCATCTATAAAAATCTCTCCAGAGGTTGGAGATACAAAGCCTGCAATTATATATAGTAAAGTGCTTTTGCCACATCCACTTGGGCCGACAATACTCACGAACTCCCCATCCTCAACGTCGAAGCTTATGCCATTAAGAGCCACAATGGGATCACCTTTGATGGGTTTAAACACTTTACTAACATCACGGACGGCTAGTTTTGACAAATAAGTTCACCTAAAAGACGATTAAGATATAAAAAAGTGGTTATTTAAGCTAAGTTTGTTCAACGTAGACATATGGCGTTACGTCCAAGAGTTTGTCCATAAATCCAAGTTCAAAGAGCTTAGTAAATCCATACTGAACCCCAACTTTATCTACTTTTGCTGAACGGTAGAAATCCTTCTCAGTTAACCAGTATTGGGCTAATGCTTCTTTAGATAATCCGAAGTGTTTAGAAACCACATCAACAACAGAGTCTCTGTTTGCAGGGGTATATATATAATTCATCAATCTATCATAGTCTGCTAAGAACGCCTTTACAGCGTCCTTTTGAGCTGCTAGGAAATCGCCTCTTGCGCATAAGAACAAGTTAGCATATGGATATGTGAATCCCTCTTTAGAGTCAAATACTTTCTTGTAAATTCCCTCGCCTATTACTGGCCAGTAATAGGCAGGCGGAAATATCCCTGCATCAATTTTCTTATCTTTCAGCGAAGGAGCTAAAGCTGTAAATGGGCCGACTTCAACAAACGTTACATCTTTTTTGGGGTCTATCCCATGGGCCTTCAATACAGCAGAAGCTGCGAAATGCACAGCCGTCCCCAGAGCATTAATGCCTATTTTTTTACCTCTTAAATCTTCAACAGTGTTTATCGGAGAATCGGTCAGAGTCAAACAAGTAAATGAGTAATACCCTGGATAAGCATCAAACGCGTCTCCAGCAATTATTATTAGTCCGCTTGGAACCACATCCTTCGCTATCGCTGATGCAAAAGATATTGTGGCAAGATGTCCTATTTGAATTTCCCCCGCTGCTAATGCTGCCACAAGATCTGGAGTGGAGCTCAGCCTCAGCAAATCTATTTTATACTTCTTTCCATAATCTTTGAGTACAGACTCCTGGAAAAATGGTATTTCAAACAAAGATATGATGTTTTCAGCCGGAACCACATATCCAGCCTTAATTAAAACAGGAGCTGGTGTGGGTGTTGCGGGTGTTGGAGTTGCAGGCGTAGGTGTAGGTGGTGTAGGAGTTACAGGTGTGGGAGTGGCGGGTGTAGGTGTTTTAGGTGTGGGTGTTGCGGGTGTTGGAGTGGGCCCTAGAGTGGAATAGTAGTAGGCTACACCGGCAATGATAGCAATAATGATTATTACGGCAACAACTGCCGCTTGCACTTTAGTAATTGCTTTCCTTGTTAAAACCGGAGGGTTCATGTCCTTAGACCTCCACCGTCAACTATGATTGTGAGAAGTTTTGATATAAGCTTTGCGTAGATTAATATCTATATGCTCCGGCGTGTAAGCAATAAAATTCCAAAATTTAGTAGCACCGAAGGCCCTTTATAGATTAGAATCTTGAAGGTCAAGTTTTTACTTAATTGATGATTTCAAGGGCGTACCAGCCGCTTGTTAGTTTTTCAGCTCCTTTTTTCTGAACTATGACTGTGTCTTCTATGCGTATACCTCCGAACCCTACAAGGTATATGCCCGGCTCGACTGTTAACACGTTGCCCACTGCAAGTTTATCTTTGCTTTGCTGGCTTAGGGTTGGAGGTTCATGGATTTCTAATCCTACACCGTGTCCTAGGCTGTGAACAAAGTTTTCGCTGTAGCCAGCCTCATCAATAATCTTTCTGGCTGCTGCGTCTATCTCTTTAGCCTTTACTCCTGATCTTATAGCCTTGAGAGCTTTATCTTGTGCAGTCTTGACAATATCGTAGATTTTCTTCTGCTTTTCTGATGGTTTTCCAGCGGTGAATGTTCTGGTCATGTCTGAACGATAATACCTGTATGAAGCCCCCATATCCACAACCACTAAGTCGCCTTCACAGATCTCTCTTTCAGTACAGCCTCCGTGAGGGAAGGCTGACCGCGGGCCTGAAGCCACTATAGTTTCAAAGGCTGTCCCCCATGACCCATTTCTCCGCATTGAATATTCTATTTCAGCCGCTGCTTGGTACTCTTTTATGCCTGGCCTTATAAACTCGTATGCAGCTTTCATTCCTTGGCATGTTAACTCTCCAGCTTTTCGCATTAAAGCCAGCTCTTCATCGTCTTTTACCCTTCTAAGCATCCAGACAAGCTTATTTTGAAAAGCAATTTTTGCCTTACCCCGCAGTTCTTTGGCGAGCTGGCGGTAATCGTTCGATGTTAACGTGTCAAAGGCAAGTTTCTTTACGCCAGAATTCTTAACTTTAGCCGCAATCTTCGCCATCAAGTTCTCTTCGCGTTTGATTAGTTCAACGTTGAAGCCATCTCCCTCAGCCTTAGCCTGCTCATAATTGACGCCGTAAACGTAGAGAATATTTTCCCCGTTTTTTAAAAATAGAAGACATGCCGCTCCGGGAAAACCTGCGAAGTAAAGGATGTTCGCCTCATTAGCTATTAAGAATCCGTCAAAACCTTTCTTTTCGAAAGCCAAACGTCTCAAAAGTTTAATCCTTTTCAATTTTCCACCCTTTATATGGATAGGTGCTAGTTTCTGTCACGCCTGAAGTTTCTAATTTGTTTAGTTCCCATTTTAAATTGTTGTTTATCCGCCGCTAACTATGGACATTAAAGCTACGTGGTCTCCATGCTTAAGTCTTGTGTCAATTCCCCCTATTTGGTTTAGAAGGTAACCGTTAACCGTTATTATGTAGCCAGATTTTACATCTGAGCCTCCGGGGTCGTAGACGGCCTTCTTAAAGGGTTCCCCATACTTTTCAGAGAGCATTGAAAGCAGATCTGAAAGAGAAGCTCCCTCAGCGACTTCAAGCTCCTCTTCTCTTCCACTGCGGATAATTTCCCTTATGTGGCCAATGTATTCAACCTTAACTTTCAATAGCTCCACCAGCCTCTTTAAGATATAAGGGTTGAAATGGCATTTATAAATCCTATTTTGTCCATTGATGTTTCAATCATTCAAATATTAGTGATCAAAATTTTCAGGTTAAATTTAAAGGCTGAATTAACCCTTTAAACTATTGTTTGGGCTTTTCTCGCTTCAAAAACTATAAAGGTTAGAAGTTTGAATTAGAGTATTCCTTTAAAATAGGCGGTGAAGTTTGTGGAGAAACACGTTCACGACGTTGTCATAGTGGGAGCAGGACTGGCCGGCATGAGGGCAGCTGTGGCAGCAGCTGAAGTCAGCGGAAAACTCGATATAGCTGTAATTTCAAAGCTTCATCCAATTCGATCCCATTCTGTCTGTGCTCAGGGTGGAACAGCTGCAGTAATGAATGAAAAAGACTCTTTTGAGCTGCACGCTTCAGACACTGTTAAAGGAGCAGACTACCTTGCAGATCAAGACGTTGTTGAATTTTTCGTTAGACAGGCACCTAAAGAAATAGTTTACATGGAACATTGGGGATGCCCATGGAGCCGTACAAAAGATGGGAAAATAGATCAGCGTCCCTTCGGGGGACACAGTTTTCCCAGGGCCTGCTTCGCAGCAGATATGACGGGCTTCCATGAAATGCATACGCTTTATGGGAAAGCAACCTCATGCGAAAACATAAAATTCTACGATGAATGGTTCGCCACTTCGGTTATAGTTGAAGATGGAGTAACGGCAGGCTTAACTGCATTAGACGTTAAAACTGGAGAGATGCATGCCTTCCAAGCTAAATCGATAGTTATAGCCACGGGGGGACATGAACGCATATACGGGTTGACAACATTCTCACATACAACCACAGGAGATGGAATGGCCATAGCTTACAGGGCAGGCGCCCCCCTCATGGACATGGAATTTGTCCAGTTTCACCCCACAGGCCTTGTGCCTTCAGGAGTCTTAATAACAGAGGGAGCGAGGGGTGAGGGAGGATACTTAATCAACGCTCAGGGAGAACGCTTCATGAAGCGATATGCACCAGAGAAGATGGAGCTTGCAGCCCGAGATGTGGTTGCAAGGGCTGAACAAACCGAGATCCTGGAGGGAAGAGGCTTTGAAAGTACATATGGCCCTTATATAGCACTAGACCTCCGCCATCTTGGTGAAGAAAAAATAAACGAGAGACTTCCCTTGATAAGGGATGTAGCAATAAAACTAGGCGGAGTTGATCCAGTTAAGGAGCCTATACCCATACGCCCTGCAGCCCACTACTCAATGGGAGGAATTAAAGCCAACATTAGAACTGAAACGCCTGTAAGAGGGTTATACGCCGCAGGCGAATGTTCATGTTTAAGCCTTCATGGGGCTAATAGGCTTGGCACAAACTCTACTGCCGAATGCCTGGTTTTTGGCGCTGTCGCCGGCGAGGAAGCTGCAAAACATGCCCTATCAACAGGTTTTCGCCACCTTCCCCATGAAAAGTTGATGGCTGAGGAGAAAAGGGTTTTTGATGAAGTGTTAGGAAGCGAAGGCGAAGAAAGGGTATCGACGCTAAGAGACGAAATGCAGCGCATTATGAACGATAAAGTTTGGATATTTAGAAAAGGTGAAGAACTTGAAAGTGCATTAAAAGAGCTTAGACAACTCAGAAAAAGGTTTAAAAATATAAAGGTTGAAGATAAGGGCCGGTGTTTTAACACAGGGTTTATAGCAGCCCTTCAACTTGACTTCATGCTTGAACTTGCCGAGATAACAGTGATATGCGCTTTGGCGAGAAAGGAGTCCCGAGGTGCCCACTCAAGACTTGACTATCCCAAACGCGACGACGAAAAATGGCTCGTTCACACCCTCGCCTATTATACATTAGAGGGGCCGAAGCTTGACTATCAGCCTGTAACAATTACCAGGTGGCAGCCTGCCGCCCGAAAATATTAAGGAGGGTGAAACTGTGAACAGTGAAGTTGTTAAATTTGTTGAATTCAGAATTAGCCGATACAACCCTACAGATAAGAGGCAATATACTTCCACTTTTAAAGTTCCAGTACGCAAGGGAACAACAATACTTGACGTTCTCAACTACATTAAGGATAATTTAGATGAAACCTTAACCTTTAGACATTCTTGTAGGATGGGCATTTGCGGAAGCTGCGGGGTGAACGTTAACGGTAAGCCTATGCTTGCATGTTACACTCAAGTTCTAGACCTTAAAGCAGACACTTTAACTATTGAGCCTCTTTCAAACATGCCTATTATAAAAGACTTGGTTGTAGACATTCAACCCTTCTTCCAAACATTCAGGAAAATTAAAACCACCCTTATAAAGCCAGAAGAAGCCTTTAAAAAATACGGGGAGTTCTATCAATCGCCAGATGAGCTTAAAAAGTACTGGGATTTAACCCTCTGCACAAAATGTTCAATATGTTTTTCCGCATGTCCAGCTGCAATTGACGAGAGATTTTTAGGGCCTTCAACTTTAACTACAAATTACAGGTTTATCGCCGACTCAAGGGATGAAGGGCTGGATGAAAGGGTTAAAACAGTATCTGAAAACATTTGGCTCTGCACTTCATGTAACTCATGCTCACTTTTCTGTCCAAAACAGGTTAACTGTTCAGACTCCATAACTGAAAATAGAGGCCTACTGGTTGAGTCAGGTATTATTCCGCGAACAGTCAAGGACGTTCTTGAAAGCGTCCTAAAATACCACAATCCCATGGGAACACATCAAAGCAGGCGTATGGATTGGGCTAAAGATTTAAATGTTAAAACCTTCCCCGCAGTGGCAAAAGCAGAGGTATTATACTTCGTTTGTTGTTCCACAGCCTTTGACATTAGAACACAGGAAATCGCGAAGGCCATGGCTGAAATATTCAAAAGGATGAGGGTGGACTATGCTACTCTGGGCATGGAAGAATGGTGCTGTGGAGACCATGTGCTAAGAATGGGCGAGAAAGGGCTTTTTGAGGAACTTGCCACCCACAACATTGAAATGTTTAAGAAATTCAACATGGAAAAAATAGTTACGCTTTCCCCACATTGCTACAATACCTTTAAAAACGATAAGCCCTACAAAGATGAAAAGTTTAACATTCAACACTGCGCCCAGTTTTTGGCGGATGCCATACAAAAAGGCAAGATTAAACCATCAAAAAACATCAAAAAGAAGGTTGCCTACCATGATCCATGCTTCCTAGGAAAGCGCAACCAAATTTACGAGGAACCAAGACAAGTTCTACAGTCGATAAACGGTTTAGAGCTTTTGGAAATGAAAAGAACAAGAGAAAGCAGTTTTTGCTGCGGGGGCGGAGCAGGAAGAGTATGGACGGAAGAAGCCGAGCCAGAGAAAAGACTTTGCGTCGAAAGAGTTAAAGAAGCCTTGGAGCTTGGCGTCGACATTATTGCCGTGGCTTGTCCCTTCTGCGTAACAACCTTAGAAGACGCTGTCAAAGTTTTAGATGTTGAAAACAAAATCGTTGTAAAAGACATTCTGGAAATTTTCAGAGAAGCCCTCTGAAATTTCATCCGTCTTATTTTTCTACAAGCTGCTGTTTAATATAGATTTCAGTAGGTTTCATATTAGATGCTATTTACAGTAAGAGTTAAGTATATATATAATTGGTTTTTATATACTTAGGCTGTTTGGAGGAGATGATGTTATTGGCATTAGACCTGATAGAACTGATGTTGAAAAGAATTGAGGAAACCTCAAAGCATCGCCTTCAAGAAGAATGCAGAGAAGTTGTTCAACGGTCAGAACAATTAAAATCCTACCTGATCCACATTACAAAATTTGGCAGGTGGAGTCTTCCAGTGGCCATTAGAGGAATGGAGATTCGCAATCCAGAACATGAGAAAAATTTAGAACTGCTTGAGAGATGCGGTCTTGTCAAAAGCAGATTTAAATATACTGAACATAACATATACAGGGAATATTCACTAACTGATGAAGGAGCTGAACTTATACAAAGAGAAAGCATTATTGGACAAATTGCAGCAAAAGATGAATAGACTTTTCAAAATTTTCTCTCCATTTTCTTATTATAACGAAACGCTATTTTTATAGATACCTTAATATATTTATCTAATAAAAAGTATTAATTCTCACTGAAACGAGTTAAAAGTATGGAGGAGGAATTTGATTGTACGGCTATGCAGGTAAAATATTACACATAGATCTAACAACAGGGAAGACTTCCACTGAACCTTTAAATGAAGATTACGCCAAAAAATACATTGGCGGGATAGGCCTAGGCATGCGCCTCTGGCTTGCCAATTCTAAGGCTGGTGTTGACCCCTTTAGCCCTGAAAACCCCCTAGTTCTAGCAACAGGCCCAACTTCTGGAACTGTTTGGCCTACAGGGGGAAATGGACATGCGTTTGTGTCAAAGTCTCCTCAAAGCTATGGAATCGGCGAGTCAAAATCTCATGGAAGCTTCGGTTCAGAACTTAAAAGGGCTGGCTACGACGCTGTTATATTTAAGGGAAAGGCGGAAAAGCCAGTTTACGTTTGGATTGACGACGATGCTGTCCAAATTTTAGACGCTTCACACATTTGGGGTAAGCCGCCTGCGGAAACAGAAGACGTGATAAAAGAGGAGCTAGGAGATTACTACATTCGTGTTGCCTCCATAGGTCCTGCTGGTGAAAAACTTGTTAGGATAGCATGCATAATTAATGAGAAGTCCAGGGCTGCTGGAAGAACTGGAATGGGCGCTGTAATGGGTTCGAAGAACCTCAAGGCCATTGCTGTTCGAGGAACAAACGATGTAAAAGTTGCTAAACCTGAAGAGTTCCTTGAGTTCGTCAAGGAGTTTCATGAAAGAATGAAGGGTCCGGCAACAAAGAAATATAGGACATTAGGCACACCTGAAAATGTTCTTGTCCATAACGCCTTACACTGTATGCCGACAAGAAACTATAACAATTCATATTTCGAAGCAGCTGAGAAGGTAAGCGGAGAAACCCTGAACGAGAGATTTGTGGCTAAAATTATAGGATGCAGCTCCTGTGCAATGCGATGTGAACACGTGTGCGTTGTTCCTGAAGGCCCATATAAAGGCGCCATGGCAAGGGTTGAATATGAGCCGCTGTGGGCGATGGGCCCGTACTGTGGAATAGACCGCTTAGACGCTGTGATTAAGGCTTCAGACCTCTGCAACTATTATGGTATGGACTCCATAAGCGCTGGGGTTATCGTCGCTTTCGCCATGGACTGTTATGAGAATGGCATATTAACGCAGAAAGACCTTGAAGGCTTAGATGCCCGTTTTGGAAACCATGAAGCCTTAATAAAGCTTATCGAGAAAATGGGTAAACGGGAGGGCATAGGCGACATACTTGCAGAGGGAGTGAAATTTGCAGCTGAGAAAATAGGCAAAGGATCTGAAAAACTGGCGCAACACATAAAAGGGGTTGAAGTTACAGGCTACGACCTTAGATGTCTTAAAACAGCGGCTTTAGGCTTCGCAGTTTCATTTCGAGGAGCAGACCACAACAGGCATGGAGCCTACGCCTTCGACGTTAAAGGAAAAGTTAACAGGCTAAAAGCTGAGAAAGGCAGAGGGAAAATGGTTAAGGAAATAGAAGACGTATACACAATAATTGATTCAATGATGATATGCAAGTTCTCAAGAGGCACATACTACAAAGAGTTCGAAGACTTGGCTAGGCTTTACAGCTTAGTGACAGGCTTTGAAACTTCTCCAGAAGATATGAAAATAAAAGGCGAAGGGATAAACAACCTTGCAAGAGTAATCAATGTCAGAGAAGGCCTAAGCAGAAAGGACGATACGCTCCCATACAAGGTTATGCATAACCCCATACCCGATGAAGGGCCTTCAAAGGGAGCCTACGTAAGCCAAGAAGAGCTGGACCTACTTCTAGACGACTACTACGAGGCTCGCGGCTGGACTAAAGAAGGGATACCTACACCTGAGAAGCTTAAGCAACTAGGACTAGAAGAGCTAATACCAATCATTGAGGGAAAAATCGCAAAAGTCTAAATTGGAGGTTAATCTAATGGTTAAAATCCACGAGAGAAAATTTGTCTCAGCTGACCCTGACAGATGCGTCGGCTGCCAAGTATGCGAGTACATATGTGCTTGGATGAAGGAGAAAGCCTTCAACCCGTTAAAGTCTAGGATAAGGGTTGTTAGGTTAAACCCACTAGTCAACATTTCCATAACTTGTAGGCTATGCGAAGAACCTCCATGCGTAGCCGCATGTCCAAGAGACGCTCTCAACCAGTCAGAGGAGAATGGCATAATATTAATAGACGAGGACAAGTGTAATGGCTGCGGATGGTGCATTGAAGCATGTGACTATGGAGCAATCTCGCTGCATCCAGACAAAAAGGTTGTTTTTGTATGCGACCTCTGTAAAGATCAGCCAGACGGCCCTCAATGCGTAAAATGGTGCCCAGAAGAAGCTTTAGACGTAGTTACAGCAGACGTTTTAGCACAGAAAGCCAGAATCTCAGCTACAAAGAAGCTTATGCAGGAAGCCTTAAAAGTCGCTCCAACAGCTTAAACGCCAAACTCCCTCTTTTTATTTATAAAGATAATTCGCAGACGAATAATTTAAACGAACAACTTTACCTTAACGGATTAGTTTAAGTAACTTTTAATTTCAGTGTAAAGCAGAGAAATTATTCTGTTAAGCTAAAAAATAATTATATTTAACATATGAATTTTGAGGTAAAATGAGGTTTGCAAATATCAAAATACATAAATTTTTTATTTGTAAAAGGATTTAAGCATTTTTAACCGATGTTTGGAATTGCTTTTAACTTTGGAATTTCAACCTCTAGAGCTTCGTTGTTGTTGCATTTCATAACCATATTTTCAATTTGCAAATGTTCAATTGGCAGGCTGATTCTCCAGCATTCATCTTCTAAACATATCTGTAAACCGCCGAACTCTCTGTAGAGAGTTACCCTGTGATCTCTGCAGCGGCACTGGACCAAAACCCTCACGTAACTGTCATCCTCAAAAACGTCTATTAACGGCTCCTCAATGTTTGGAAGAGGAATAAAACATTTAACTGGACGTGCACTCTCAAATCTCTCTTCATAATTATATTTCCTTCTAAGAAGCCTCTCCATTGGTTCAATTGGGATTTCATTTGCTTCCTTGCATTCTTCTTTTTTAAAGTTTTCCACAATCTTCTCGGCTAAAACTTTGCAGAAAACGTCTATGTTTTTTAAGGCTTCTTCAAAATTATCCATGATCATCAAATAATATATATTATTTTTATTCTTTTAAACTTTTTCATGTTAAGTATAACTTAAAAATGTTATATTTTATATTGGCCAGCTTTGCCCAGCATGTTTGTTTTAGTGGTAATTCTGGAACATGAAATTACTAATCTGGGGTTATTATTTTTCTTATTCATCTAGCCTTTAAAGCTGTTTCAAATTCTCTTCTTTTCGCAATTTGCAATTTCAGCCTATGTATAAATGATTAAATGAGATTTTTAAAATTAACTTGGGATTCAGCCTTACTTTTCAATTATTAAAACTTTCACAAGCGTGACGTTTTCCTTTTTCCTCTTTCTTTTATTCATCGTATATATATCTGCACATTTATTTATTCTATATATTCTATTTACATTAGATATATATCTTTCCTTTTACTTTATATATCACGGAAATGTAAAGGAGGTTGATGTGGAATGTCTGAATGGAAAACTGTAAGTATAAGGCAAGAGCTAATCAAGGAGATTGAGAGAATGCTCCAAACGGGGCGTTATCGAAGTATATCAGAGTTCGTTTCAGAGGCAATCAGGCTACGCTTGGAAGAGCTTATGCGGGCTGAGGGTATTCCACCTGCAAAACGCGAGGAGCTTTTAGCCATACCTGAACAGCTTTTATACACGCCCAAACATACATGGGCACAGATAACCCCTGAAGGAAACATACGTGTCGGCGTTTCAGACTACGCTCAGAGGCATTTGAAGGGCATAGCCCAAGTTATAACGGATCCTGTTGGAAAAGAAGTCGAAAAAATGGAGCCTTTCGGTGTTGCTGAAACTTGGATGTTTATGTTCGACTTATATGCGCCAGTAAGCGGCAAAATTGTGAAAGTCAACGAGAAGTTGAAGGATAAACCCCACTTAATAAACGAGGATCCATATGGCGAAGGCTGGATAGTTGAGGTTAAACCTAAAAACTCGCTAACCCTAGAAGAGGAGCTGAAAAGCCTTTTCAGCTCAAGAGAATACAACAAGTGGGTCAGCAAACTTGAAGGAAGACTTCGAGAATAACTCAAATTCCCCCTTTTTCTCTTAAAACTTATATTATGTTTGCTTCAAATTTAGTTTAGATGCCTTAATATATCTGGTATAACATTCAAATAAGCTTCTAGTAGAGCGGATATAACTATGGTAAGTTTAAGCCAGAAAGTTAGAAAACTTCCTCCTTGCAGATCAGCTTGTCCAGCCCATGTCAATGTTCAAGCTTATGTTTCTCTTATACAGAAAGGTAAGTACAAAGAAGCTGTGGAAGTTATAAGAAAGGACATGCCCTTCCCGGCCATATGTGGTAGGGTTTGCTTTAGCCCATGTGAAGATGCATGTGCAAGGGTTAACGTCGACCAGGCTGTGGCCATACGTGCATTAAAAAGGCTTGTAGCAGACATTGAAAGAGAGCAAGGGAGAGTCATGTCTGAGCCAATACCTAAGAAGTACAGCGAAAAAATTGCAATCATAGGCGCTGGACCGGCAGGGCTAACAGCAGCCTACGAACTCGCCAAGCTTGGGTATCCAGTGACGGTTTTTGAACGCATGAATGAACCTGGAGGAATGATGCGCTACTGCATACCAAACTTCCGCCTGGAAAAATTCGTTGTAGCTAACGAAATAGCCTACATCAAAGACTTAGGCGTTGAAGTTAAGACAGGAGTAGAATTCGGCAAAGACATTACAATTGAAAGCTTAAAGAAAGAGGGGTATACAGCAATATTCATAGCTATAGGGACACAGCTTGGCATGAAGTTGAACGTGCCAGGCGAGGAGTTAGAAGGCGTCATAAACGCTGTGGACTTTCTAAGGGCAATAGCCCTTGGAAAACACGTGGATGTAGGCTATAGGGTGGCTGTTATAGGAGGCGGAAACACAGCGATAGACGCTGCTAGAACAGCTAAAAAGCTAGGTGCAAGAGAGGTTGTAATTCTCTACAGACGCTCCCGCGAAGAAATGCCTGCATTACCCCATGAAGTGGAGCTCGCAGAAAAAGATGGAATAAAATTCCACTTTCTCGTCGCGCCAAAACAAATTATAGGCGAAAATGGAAGAGTCAAGGCTGTTGAATGCTTAAGAATGCGCCTCGGCGAGCCTGACGAATCGGGAAGGAGGCGTCCAATACCTATAAGCTTCTCCGAACATCAATACGAGGTGGACACGGTTATCCCAGCCCTAGGACAGGTTGCAGAGACATGGTGTCTTCCCCAGGAACTTATAAGCAAAGATAAACGTGGACCGCCAATACAAGTAGACCAGCTTACAATGGAAACAAGTATTCCAGGTGTTTTTGCAGGAGGAGACATAGCCACAGGGCCGGCGAGCATAATTGAGGCCGTAGGTGCAGGTAAAAGGGCTGCAATGTCAATCCACTCATATTTGAGAGGTCAAGATCTTCGGAAAGAAATTGAAGAAAACATTGTGGAGACAACCTGGGTTAAGGACTGGCATACCGTGGTAAAGAAGGAGCGCAGATACGAGGCTCCCGTAGAAAAGCCACACTTGAGCTTTGAAGAGGCAAAAGAGTATTTGGAGAGGATAAAACAGAAAGCGAGATTTGAGGCTTTCCGCTGTCTAGGTTGCGGTCCATGTGCAGAGTGCTTGGCTGGAATAGATTTATGTGAAGGCGACAAGGCGGTTGTGGATGAGAATCGATGTGTAGGTTGCAATGTTTGCGCTGTCATATGTCCCTTTGAGGCGATTAAGAAGAACGAGAAAGGCGTTGCCCAAGTTGACGAGGATCTCTGCAAGGGATGTGGACTATGTGCAGCAAGATGTCCAGAGCAAGCCATAACGATGAAGAAGTTGACAAATGATCAAATTTTAGCCATGGCTTTAGCACCTTTAAGGAGGAGTTAAAATGGAATCTGAACCTCCAAAAATTATATGTTTCATGTGTAATTGGGCCTTCTGTGAAGAGGAATTACAGGTACCTTATAACGTAAACCTTGTACGTCTTGCATGCGTTGGAAGAGTTGATCCATCAGTTGTTTTGGAAACATTTGCAAACGGAGCTGACGGCGTGATGCTGGTCGGATGTAAGCCTCCAGACTGCCACTTCACAGATGGAAACCTCCAAGCTGAACGTTCGGCGAAAATTTTAAAGAAGCTTCTCAGTTTAGCAGGACTACAGCCTGAACGCTTAAAGCTTATATGGGTTTCCCCAACTGAAGAAGCGGACTTAACACGCCCTACAAAGGATTTCTCCGAGGAAATTTGGAAAATTGGCAGTTCACCTGTCAAGAAGCCTGAAGTGGAAAAAGATGTTTTAGCCAACCTCACAGCGGCAAAAAATGCAGCCTCAAACTTTAGATTGAGAGTTCTCCTTGGCAGGGAAGAAGACCTGACAGAGTTTATGAACGCATACGGAGAGAAAATCCCACAGGGTGAGTTCGAGGCTCTCCTAGAAGAAATAGTCAAAGCTGAATTCACCCGTTATAAAATTCATTATTTAACGAAGACAAGGCCTCTTTCAGTTCGAGAACTTGCTGAAGCCCTTAAAATTAAGCCTTCCTCAGTGCTTAGGCACATAACAAACATGCGTAGGAAGGGTATGATAGCCCTAGACAGGGTTGAGGGTAACACTCCTCTCTACAGAGCTTTGGAGGTGAAATAAAAATGGAAAAGGTTGGAGCAGTTATGGTTGTAGGAGGCGGCGTGGCTGGAATACAGGCCTCACTGGACTTAGCTGACTCTGGCTTCAAAGTTTACTTGGTTGACCAGTCGCCTAGCATAGGCGGAGTGATGGCTCAGCTTGATAAGACCTTTCCCACAAACGATTGTTCAATGTGCATTTTAGCCCCTAAACTTGTTGCTGCAGGCAGACATCCCAACATAACTTTAATCACTAACAGCCAAGTTGTTGGCGTAAGCGGGGAAGCTGGCAATTTTGAAGTTAAAGTTCTAAAGAGAAGCCGCTACATAAACGAGGAGAAATGCAACGGATGTGGCCTCTGCGCACAGAAATGCCCCGTTGAAGCCATAGACACATACAACAGGGGCCTGACTGATAGAAGCGCAATATACGTTGAATTTCCACAGGCTGTTCCGTTAAAGTTCAAAATAGACCGTGAAAAATGTATTGGCTGCAAGACCTGCCAAGAGGTCTGTAAGGCCAACGCTGTAAATTATGAACAGAAAGACAGCGAAGTAGCCATAAGAGTTGGCTCCATAATTCTCGCGCCAGGATTTGAACCATTTGACGCAAGGTTAAAAAGCGAGTACGGTTATGGACGATACCAGAACGTTGTAACAAGCATAGATTTCGAACGGATTTTAAGTGCTTCAGGCCCCTACTCAGGAATCGTGTTAAGACCTTCGGATGGGGAAATTCCGAGGAAATTAGCCTTCATACAATGTGTAGGTTCAAGAGACTCACAGCTTGGAAACAACTACTGTTCCGCTGCATGCTGCATGTACGGCATTAAAGAGGCAATAATAGCCAAAGAACATGTGCCTACAAAGCTTGAATGCACAATCTTTTACATGGACATACGCGCCTATGGAAAGGAGTTCGACGCCTACTACAAACGTGCCCAGGAGGAGTATGGCATAAAATTTGTGAGGGCTAGGGTTGCCAGCATAACTGAAGACCCATCTACAGGCAACCTCTTTGTGCACTATGTTGGGGAAGATGAAACGCCGAGAATAGAAGAGTTCGACATGGTTGTGCTCTCAATAGGAATGCAGCCTCCGAAAGAAGCTGAAAAGCTAGCTGAAGTGTTGGGTGTAAAGCTTAACAAATACCGTTTCTGTGAAACAGAGCCGTTTAACCCATTGGAAACCTCGAGGCCAGGCATATACGTCTGCGGAGCATTCAGCTCGCCTAAAGACATACCTGAAAGCGTTGCACAAGCAAGCGGTGCAGCGGCTAAAGCAATGGCCACAATTGCAACGGAAAGAGATAAGCTTGTAACAGTCAAAGAGTATCCCCCTGAGAAGGAGGTAAGCCAAGAGGAGCCTCGAATAGGCGTTTTCATATGCCACTGCGGAATAAACATCGGCGGAATAGTAAGAGTGCCAGAAGTGGTTGAATATGCCAGAAAGCTTCCAAACGTTGTTTACGCTGAAGAAAACCTCTACACCTGTTCAGATGATACTCAGAAAAGGATAAGGGATAAGATTAAGGAACACAACCTAAACCGTGTTGTTGTAGCTTCATGTACACCGAGAACCCATGAGCCCCTATTCAGGGAGACAGTTAGGGAGGCAGGGTTAAACCAATACCTTTTCGAAATGGCAAACATAAGAGACCAGTGCAGCTGGGTGCACATGCATCAGCCTAAAGAAGCCACAGAAAAGGCAAAAGACCTTGTAAGAGCTGTAGTTGCAAAGGCCAGACTTTTAAAGCCTTTGAAAAACCCCACAGTAAACGTTACACCAGTAGGCTTAGTCATAGGCGGAGGGGTATCCGGAATGACAGCAGCCCTTGAACTTGCAAGGCAAGGCTTCAGAGTTCACCTTGTGGAAAGGGAGAAAGAGCTTGGAGGACACTTAAAGAAAATTTACTACATACTTGAAGGTGAGGATCCCCAGAAACAACTAAACAGACTTGTTAAAGAAGTTATGGAAAACGACAAGATACACGTTTATTTAGGCGCAGAGGTTGAAGAAGTAAGCGGCTTCGTAGGCAACTTTAAGTCGAAGATACGGCAAAACGGAGAGGAAAAAGTGGTTGAGCATGGAATAGTTATAGTTGCAACAGGAGCAGTTGAATATAAGCCTAAAGAATACTTATACGGTGAAGACCCAAGGGTTATGACGCAGCATGAGCTGGAAGAGAAAATTGCAAAGGGCGAGTTTAAAGGGCAGAAGGTTGCAATGATCCAATGTGTGGGCGCAAGAACAGAGGAAAGACCTAACTGTTCGCGGATATGCTGCGGTCAAGCAATAAAAAACGCATTAAAAATTAAGGAGTTAAACCCGGAAGCAGACATTTACGTTTTATACAAGGATATCAGAAGCTACGGCTTTAAAGAGGACTACTACCGGGAGGCAGCCTCCAAGGGCGTGATATTCATAAACTACTCTGACGAGAGGAAACCTCAAGTGACTAGTACAGAAGGAAAGCTTAAGGTAACCTTCTGGGAGCCAGTTCTCAAAAGGATGGTTCAAATAGAGCCAGACATAGTTGTTTTAAGCGCTGCGACAATTCCCAACCCTGATAACAAGAAAATAGCTGAAATGCTAAAGGTTCCACTTGCCAAAGACGGCTTCTTCTTGGAAGCCCACATGAAACTTAGACCGGTAGACTTCCAAACAGACGGAGTTTTCCTATGCGGAATGGCGCATTCACCTAAGTTTATTGAGGAAAGTATTTCCCAAGCGTGTGCAGCCGCATCAAGGGCGGCGACTATACTTTCAAAGAAGGCTCTTGAAATGGAAGGAATAGTGGCAAATGTAGATGAAGATTTATGTAGCGGTTGTAGAATTTGTGAACTTCTATGTCCCTTCGGCGCGATTGAAATGAAAGAGGAAGATGGTAAAACAGTTGCCCACGTTATTGAAGCCCTATGCAAGGGCTGCGGCGTCTGTGGAACCGCATGTCCAACTAAGGCCATAGTTCTAGGACACTTTACCACAGAGGCAATACTTGCCCAGGTTAGGGCAGTTTTAAGGGAGGAGGCGTTGACAGCATGAGCAGCCAAAAAGATTTTGAACCTAAAATCGTAGGCTTCCTATGCAACTGGTGCAGTTATGCAGGTGCAGATCTGGCTGGTGTAAGCCGAATTCAGTATCCGCCTAACATAAGGATAATCCGCGTTATGTGCAGCGGGAGAATAGACCCTGCCTTCATACTTGAAGCTTTTAAAAACGGAGCTGATGGGGTACTAGTGGCTGGTTGCCACCTCCCCTCAGACTGTCACTATTTGAGCGGCAACTTCAAAGCTTTAAGGAGAGTAACTCTATTGAAAAAGGTTTTAAAGGAATTCGGCATTGAACCTGAACGTGTGAGGCTGGAATGGGTGTCTGCAAGTGAAGGTGACAAGTTTGCTGCCGTGGTTAGGGACATGGTTGAACAAGTCAGAAAGCTTGGCCCAAGCCCGTTAAAAGGGGGGGAGAAAAATGAGTGAAATACAGGAACAGGTTTCAGCCGTCATAAAGGCTGAGGAGCTTGACCCAAAATTCAAATATAAAATGAGCAAGATGCACGGCGCAGAAAAGGTTATGGTGTGCTTCCAATGTGGAACATGTACTGCTGACTGTCCCATTGCAAGGTTCAGCGAATTCTACAGGCCTAGGAGAATAGCCCGCATGGTTCAGCTGGGCTTAAAGGATAGGCTATTGTCAGACAATGCCCTTTGGCTTTGCTCTTCATGCTTCACATGCGTCGACCACTGCCCCCAAGGAGTTGAAATCGCAGGCATAGTAAGGGTTCTTCGAAACATGGCTGTGGAGGAGAAAAACACTCTGCCACTTGTCTACAAGGAGTTGGCTTCTAACTTAATGAAAAGCGGATATGTTTACGAAATACCTGAGTCAAGACTTCAGAAAAGGGGGGAGCAGGGTCTTCCGCCACTGCCGAAGCCTAACGTGAAAGACGTTTTGAAAATTTTCGAAGTGACAGGCTGTTCAAAATTGATTGAAACAGTTCAAACTATTGGGAAGGTGAAGGGATAAATGACAGATTTAAAGTATTTGCTCTTTCCAGGATGCGTCATTCCATATAGACTTTCAAGCTATGAAATTTCAGCTAGGAAGGTTTTAGCTAAACTCGGAGTGGAAATTGCTGAAATGCCAGAATACAACTGCTGCGGCTACCCCATGGACGTTATAAACCATGAATTGATGTTAACGCTTGCAGCTAGAAACCTATGCGTCGCTGAAAAGGAAAACCTTCCGATATTAACCCTCTGCAACGGATGCTTCTGCAGCCTTAACGAAACGAACAAACTTTTAAAAGAAGATAAAAAATTAAGGGAGAAGATAAACGGCTACCTTAAAGACATTGGCATGGAGTTTAAAGGGTCAATAGAGGTTAAACATCTTGTTTACGTCCTTTCTGAAGACGTAGGCTACAAAAAGATAAAGGAGTCTGTTGTAAAGCCTTTAACAGACATAAAGGTAGCTCAGCACAGCGGCTGCCACGTTATAAGGCCGAAGAAATATGTTGGAAGAGATGACCCTGAAAACCCTTCAACCCTAAAAGATCTGGTTAGGCTAACTGGAGCTGAATGCCTAGACTATATGGATGAAACTGAATGTTGCGGAAACCCCATTATAGGAGTTAACGAGGAAATACCCTTCCAAATGGCTAGAGAAAAACTCAACCACGTCAAGGCGGTCCAAGCCCAAGCATTAATAACCGTCTGTCCATTCTGCCACATAATGTTTGACCTCAATCAGCCTAGAATAGAAAGAGCCTTCAACGAGAAATTCGGAATTCCCGTGCTTCATTACCCACAGCTTCTAGGCCTAGCAATGGGCTTCGATCCACAAGAACTTGCATTAAACGAGCTTCGAGTCAAGCCAACAGAACTTCTAGGCCTAATGAAATAGTGGTGAACATGCATGGCCAAGGAAAAGTTGAAGTTTGCCTTCTACTGGGCGGCGAGCTGTGGAGGATGCGAAATCGCCGTGTTAGACATTAACGAGAAAATCCTCGACGTGATACAATTGGCAGATATAGTTTTCTGGCCTGTAGCCATGGACATAAAATATAAAGATGTTGAGGCTATGCCTGACAAGTATATAGATGTCTGTTTCTTCAACGGTGGCATACGCAACAGCGAACAGGAACATATGGCTAAGCTTCTAAGGCAGAAGTCAAAAACTCTTGTGGCTTATGGAGCTTGTGCCCAACTGGGAGGTGTACCTGGACTGGCAAATCTTTCCGATAAAAAGGAGATATTTAAAAAAGTTTACGAGAAAACGTTTTCCACAGAAAATCCCAATAAAGTTACGCCCAAAACTAAAGTCAAAGTTCAAGAAGGCGAACTGGAGATTCCAGAATTTTACGATACTGTTAAAACTCTAGATCAAACGGTAGAAGTGGATTATTATGTTCCAGGCTGTCCACCAGCAGTTGAACGAACACTTTACGCCGTTGAAGCCATAGCTAAAGGCGAACTGCCTCCAAAAGGCTCAGTTCTCGCTCCTTTAAAATCCGTATGCGACGATTGCAAGAGAAAAAAGGAGAACAAGAAAATTTCCAAGATTTACCGCGTTTACGAAAAGATTCCCGAGCCTGAAAGATGCCTCCTTGAGCAGGGAATACTCTGCATGGGACCGGCAACCAGGGGAGGATGTGGAGCAAGATGTCTAAACGCCAACATGCCATGCACTGGCTGCGGTGGACCATGCCCTAACGCACCAGAGCAGGGTGCAGCCATGCTAAGCGCCTTAGCATCAATACTTGGGCTTGAAGAGGAGAAGGAGAAGTATGCTATGGAAGAAGTTGAAAAACTGGTTGAACAGATAAAGGATCCTGTCGGAACCTTCTACATGTACGGTTTACCAGCATCCATTCTTAGGAGGAAGGTGATTCGAGAATGAAGGAGATAATTATAGACCCAATAACCAGGCTTGAGGGTCATGGTAAAATAGCCATATTCCTAAACGAAACAGGAGATGTGGAGAATGCCTACCTGCAGATACCAGAGCTTCGGGGTTTTGAAAGATTCTGCATTGGAAGGAAAGCTGAAGACATGCCGTTGCTGACAAGTAGAATCTGCGGAGTATGCCCTGTAGCCCACCACATGGCTGGAACAAAGGCTTTAGATGCTGCTTTTAATGTTGAGCCTCCTGAGGCTGCTAAGAAGCTTAGGGAGCTTATGTATTGTGGCTATTACATTTATGATCATACTTTGCATTTTTACTATCTTGGCGGTCCAGACTTTGTGGTTGGTCCAGATGCTCCTCCTGAAAAACGCAATGTTTTAGGCGTTATAGAGAAGGCTGGCCTTGAAATAGGAAAAGAAGTTATAAAACACAGAGCCTACGGACAGAAAATAACAGAGCTGATAGGTGGAAAAGCTACACATCCGGTTTGCGGGTTGCCAGGTGGAATTTCTAAGCCTTTAAGCGAAGAGGAAAGACAAGAAATTGAGAAGATGGCAACTTCAGCCGTTAACTTCGCTAAAATGACTCTCAAAATTTTCCACGATATTGTATTAGGAAACAGCAAATATGTTGACTTAATCAAGAGCGACGCATATACGCTGCGCACATATTACATGGGACTTGTCGACGACCATAACCGAGTTAACTTTTACGACGGCAAAATACGAGTTGTCGACCCATACGGCAAAGAATTCGCAAAGTTCGAAGGGAAGAACTATTTAGACCACATAGCTGAACGTGTTGAAGAATGGACCTACATCAAGTTTCCATACTTGAAGAAGGTGGGATGGAAAGGCTTCGTGGATGGACCTGAAAGCGGAGCATACAGGGTAGGGCCTCTTGGAAGGCTTAACGCAGCAGATGGAATGGCAACCCCACTAGCACAGGAAGAATACGAGTTTATGTACAAGACTTTAGGGGGGAAACCAGTACACTCCACATTGGCTTACCATTGGGCAAGACTTATAGAGCTTATGTATGCATGCGAACGGGCAGTTGAACTTATAAAAGACCCAGAGATAACAAGCAAAAATGTCCGCAACAAACCAGGCGAACCAGGAGAAGGGGTTGGAGTTGTTGAAGCAGCCAGGGGAACCTTAATCCATCATTACATTTTAGATAAGGACGCACTGGTCAAGGATGTAAACTTAATTGTTGCCACTGTGAACAATGCCCCCTCGCTGAACATGTCCGTCCGGAACGCAGCAAAAGGATTAATTAAATCTGGAAAAGTCGACCAAGGACTGCTCAACATGGTTGAAATGGCGTTCAGGGCCTACGACCCATGCTTCGGATGTGCCACACACTTCGCCGTTGGACAGTTACCCCTAACCATTGAAATCTACAGCCATAAGGGCAGGCTCCTCCAAAAAGTGCAAAGATAAACTTCAACCTCCCTTTTATTTTTGGAGAACTTCTTTGAAAAGGATAAAACGAAGGGTTCTGGAAGAGTTAAAAAGTTGGCTTTCAAAAGCTAAAAGAGTTGTTGTGGCAGGTGTTGGAAATACAATACGCATGGACGACTCCGTAGGAGTTAAACTTGTTCAAGATTTAAATGGAAAAGTTTCAGAAAAAGTACATTTGATTGAATGTGAAACTGTCCCTGAAAGCTACATTCAACATATAATTGAATTTAAACCCACACATGTCCTCTTGGTGGATGCTGCAATTTTAGGTTTAAAGCCTGGAGAATGCCGATTTATAAAGCCTGACCAGCTTAAAGCCTACCCTGCAATTTCAACCCACACGCTTCCGCTTAAAATTTTCTGCGAATATATAGAAAAGGCAACTAAAGCGGAAGTTGGTTTACTCTTGATAGAGCCGAAATGCACAGAATTTGGAGAAGGACTATCGCCTGAAGTTGCAAAAGTAGAGGAGGAGATTTTAAACGTTCTGCTTGAAGCTTTACATAAACTTCGCTAATATTTTGTCAACTTTAACCTTATGGAAATCTAAAGCCAACTCTTTAGGTTCAACTCCAAGGCTTAGGCTTAAAAGCTCAGCATAGTGAATTATAGGCATGTTATAATCTTCCTTATATGTAGTTTTTATCAGCATTTGGCCAATATCTAATGTTAGAAAGCAGAAGGGACATAGGGTTGCTATGCAGTCTGCTCCTGCTCTTGACGCGTTCATTATTTTATCTCTTGCAATGGCTAAGGCTACGTCATCCGCGTATCCCCTTAACAATCCTCCACAGCATTTCAACTTGTTCATGTACCAAATGCTTTCAGCGCCTAAAGCCTCAATTAAAGTGTCATAGATTTTTGGCCTTTCCGGGTCGTCAAACCTTAGGAGTTCACTTGGCCTTAGAAGGTGGCATCCAGAGAAGGCGGCAACCCTTAAACTTTTTAACGGTTTGACAACGTTTTTCTTTAAGGTTTCTAACCCAATGTCTTTTGTTAAAACTTGGAGGTAATGTCTAACCTCCCTGCTTCCCTTAAATTCTTTTCCAACATTTGAAAGGATTTTGTTCACCCTTGCCCTAAGGCTTTGTTTTTCCTTTAGGAGTTTGTTTGCAATTGCAAGCGATTCAAAGCAGCCTGTGCATAATGTGACTATGTCCAGTCCTGCCTCTTCAGCTAGGCATACGTTATAGGCTGCAACAGCCAAACCTGTTTCGAAATCCAATGAACGCAGAGGAGGGGGTGCACAACACGTCGTTCCTTCCATGTCAACAAGCTCTACTCCAAGCTTAGTTAGGGATTTTCTAGCTGAAAGCTCATAGTGCGGCTGTCTTGCTGGAATTGTGCATCCTAGAAAAAGCGCGTAGCTTGTCATTATTCTCCCTTCTTTAGGATTAATCTGTCAAATCCTGTTGCCTGAAGTATTTTTGTAAGGGCTTCTATTCCTGTCGGCTTTAAAGGTGGTAGGCCGTAATCGCCTCTTTTCTTTTCTAGGAATTTTGATATGGGAACTATTCGTCCTTCGCTCATCAGTCCACTTGCAAACTCCGCATATAAAGTTGGTATGTTTCCCTCTCTTATCGCCAAATTTCTTAAAGCGTAAATTAAATCTGCAATTTCAACTCTTTGGG
This sequence comes from Bathyarchaeia archaeon, assembly GCA_038871175.1. Classification (GTDB taxonomy): domain Archaea; phylum Thermoproteota; class Bathyarchaeia; order Bathyarchaeales; family Bathycorpusculaceae; genus JAVZIQ01. The sequence goes on from JAVZIQ010000005.1 coordinate 41,035, forward strand.
GACAACGTTCCTGACAGTTGTAGCATGAGGCGCAAAGCCAAATTGAGTCTCCTTTGAGGATTTCATCTCTCTGTCCGAGAAGAGCCAGCCTAATTATCTGCCTAGGATTATAGCGATCTGTTGTTTTTGCCACTGGGCAGCTGCTGGCACATGTTCCACACTGGTAACAGTAGGTTATTGTCTCTCCTCCAAGCATACTGGTTATCTCCCTTGTGAAGTCAATATGTGTGCTTTCATGTTTTTCATCAGCCATTTTTAGTCCTCCGAGTTAGTGTTTAGGCTAGTTGCAGTAAGCCTAAACGCTCCATTCTTTCAGTCATTTCCCTTGCAGCTTCAGCGAATTTGTCACCTTCGATGAATATTAGATTAAACATTTCAAGCCTTTCAGGTTCTATGCCGTATTCTTTAAGTAGTATTTTTGCAAGTTCAACTTTCTGTTTAGCTTTTTGGCTTCCAACCTCATAGTGGCATCCGTCAGTCTTGCAGCCGACAATCATGACTCCCTGAGCTCCAAACTTGAAGGCTTCTAGAATTTGCTGAACTTGAACCATGCCTGCGCATGGAACCCTTAAAACCCTAACGTTTGCTGGATAACCTATCATAGCCATTCCTGAAGAGTCTATGGAAGCTTGACCACACTCTGAGCAGCTTATAGCCAAAATTAAGGGTTTAGAAGTTCCATTTATGGAGAGCAAAGCCTTAACCTGAGCTGAGATTTGGCTTGGCCTCAGATGTCGAAGCTCTATTGCGCCAGCAGGGCATGTTCCTACGCATATGCCGCATCCCTCACATTGAATTTCTGAAACCCTAGCCGCAAGGTGTCCATCATCTTTTTTTACAAGAGTTATTGCACCGTAGGGACATGTCACTGGACAGAACTCGCAGTCTCCGCAGTAATCCTCGTTGACTACAGCGGTTTTTAATTCTTTAACAATTTTTAACGGAGTTAGAAATTTTGCTGCTTTAACAGCTGCTGAGTGGGCGTTAATTGAGGCTGTTGGAGCATCCTTTGGAAATGTTGCCCCTCCACAGACAAATATTCCTCTACGCTTTGTCTCTGTTGGCCTAAGCTTGGCGTTGTACTCTTTAAAGAAGCCGTCTTTATCCAGTTCTAATCCTAAGATTCCTGCAAGCTCTTTTGTTTCGCTTGATGGAACCATGGCTGTTGCAAGCACCACTAGGTCTGCTTCAACCTCTAGAAGTCTTCTTAAAATTTCATCTTCAACCTCTACAATTAAGGTGTTTGTTGCTGGATCATGGAGGATTTCCGAAGGTCTGCCTTTAACGAATTTCACGCCCATCTCCCTTACCCTTTCATAGTAATACTCATGTTCTCTTCCTGTTGTTCTAATGTCTATGTAACATATGGTTACATCCGTATCTGGATAGGCTGACTTAATCAGCGTTGCATGTTTTAATGATATCATGCAGCATATACTCGAGCAGTAGGGGTTCCATCGTCTATCTCTTGATCCAACACACTGCACGAAAACTATGCGTTTAGCAGGTTTTCCATCTGAAGGCCTGACAACAATGCCTTTTGTAGGTCCAAAGGCGTCTATCATTCGTGCAAGTTCAAGATGGGTTATAACGTCTGGATATTCCCCGTAATGATATTCCTTTATGACGCTTGGGTCATACTCTTCGAAGCCTGTAGCAACTATTATGCTTCCAACGTTTAGAGTTACCCGATTCACCTTTTGATCTAGTTGAACGGCTTTTGTGGGGCAAACGTCAACGCATTTTCCGCATTCGTTGAATTTACATGCTTTTTCGTCGATTGCATAGGCTGGAGGATAAACCAGCGGGGTGTTTATGTAAATAGCCTTACGCTTCTTCAACTTGGCGTTATACTCGTCTAATACTTCAACTGGGCAAACTTTTGTGCATAAGTCGCATGCCACACATTTCTTCTCGTCGACATATCTTGGCTTCTGCTCTACCGTAACTTTAAAGTTTCCAGGTGTACCTTCAGCTTTAACAACCTTAGCGTTTGTAAGGATATTTAAATTTGGAATTTCAGATATTCCTGACCGGTATACGCATTTTCTAGAGGTGCATGTTACAGTTTTAAGGTCTGATGGAGATTGAATGCATATTGCGCAGTCATCTGTGGGGAAGAAGCGAACAGCCTTTGCGGCTAATCCTCCAAGGAAGGGTTCTTTTTCCACAAGATGTACTTGAAAGCCTATGTCAGCCAAGTCTTCAGCCGCCTGCATTCCAGCAATTCCACCTCCGATGACAAGGACTGATTTAACTGTTGGAAATTCAGCTTTTTCAATTGGCTCTGAAAGTTTAACCTTTTCAATAGCCGCTAAAAGCATAGCCTTCGCTTTTGCAGTTGCCTCAGAAGGATTGTCTTTATGGGGCAATGCGCAGTGATCCTTTATGTCTAATACTTCAATGAAGTTTGGATTCAGCCCTGCCTCTTCAACAGCCTTAGCTATGGCTATTTCACTTATTTTCGGAATTCCCTCAGCTACCACTAAGCGGTTTATCTGCCTCTTTTTCACAGCTTCAACGATGGTTTCTAGGCCTTTGCCCCTCCAGAACTCGTTATTTCTGGCAATCAAAGTCACTCCGGAAACTTTTTTCACAAAGCCTGTCAGGTCTTCAAAGTCAAGGATCTTTGATATTTGCCCTCCGCAGTCTGAGAGGAAAACTCCAATTTTTACATCTTCCATTATTTTTTCACCTCTTTAAAGTTTGAACAAGCCTCTTTTGGCTGTCGTAAATTTCCACCGTAAGGGGCATTTGCCCAAAGGCAAAATGGGTTGCACATGCAAAACATGGATCGTAAGCCCTGAAGGCCATCTCAACCATGTTCAATATGCCGTCTGAAACCTCCCCCTTACGTATAAGTCCCTTTGCCGCATTTTTAATTGACATGCATATGCTTGGAGCGTTATGGGTTGTAGCCACAATCAAGTTGACTTTTTTGGCTAATGCATTCTCATCCAGCTGGTAATGGTGTATAAGTGTTCCCCTCGCAGCCTCAACTATTCCAACTCCTTCACCAGGTTTTCCAGGCTTATTCCTAATGTTTCTGCTTGTTATCTCTGGGTCTGCCACAAGTTCTAAGGCTCTTTCAGCCGCGTATAATAGTTCGATAAGTCTGGCCCAGTGGTAGGCTAAAGTATTGTGAACAGGCTTTCCTCCGAAAGTGGAGTACATACGGTCATATTCCTTTTGAGCTAGTGGGGTTGCCATTCCATCTGCTGCGTTAAGCCTTCCAAGGGGTCCCACGCGATATATTCCGCTTTTAGGTCCGTCCACGAAGCCTTTCCATCCCACGTTTTTTAAGTATGGGAGCTTAACGTAGGTCCATGGCTCCACATGCTCTTCTATAACCTCTAAATAATCTTTCGGAGAGAATTTTACAAACTCGTCTCCATCGGGGTCGACCACCCTAACATTTCCGTCGTAGAAATTCACTGAGTTGTTTTTGTCAACCAAGCCCATATAGTATGTATTCAGCCTATAAGAATCGCTTTTAATAAGATTCAAATAGTCTATGTTTCTTAGCACTATTTCATCAAAGAGCTTCAGGGAAAACTTTGCAAATTCAAGGCAGCTTTTAACCATCCTCTCGATTTCCCTTCTCTCCTCTTCTGAAAGAGGTTTAGCGATACCTCCGGGAATGCATGCGCTCACAGGGTGGGTTGCCTTTCCACCCAAGATTTCTGTTATTTTCTGTCCGTAGGCTCTGTGTTTTATAACTTCTTTTCCTATTTCAAGGCCAGCCTTCTCTATAACGCCTAAAACATTGCGTTTTTCAGGAG
>JAVZIQ010000006.1:0-43161 GCA_038871175.1 Bathyarchaeia archaeon
AGAACTCTTTTGTTTGATTATGAAACAGATCAAAAGAATTAGCCAAGGCTATCAAAACTGAAAGCTCCAAGTAGACTCGAGCCATGAGCCATACACGTCCAGGAGGGGCAGCTAACGTTATCTTATCTTTACGCTTGTTCCATTTATAATTTGGCACTTTGCCATCAATTACTTTTGTTCAAGTTTTGTTTCAGAATGGTTTATTATCAAAAAATAGGCAAAATCTATCATGATTTAGGGTATGTTCCTCACGGTTAAGCAGAAGATTCTGGTAATTCTGTTCGAAAAGGCCCGTGGTCCTCAAAAAGGTCTGTGTGGTGGTTGCTGCCAAAACTGCTTTTTCCTGTTGTTTCGCCAATTTTTGAAGGTTATAAGCCACTGTTTAATGCTTTAAACCACGAATCTATATCGCCGTCCTAATAATAGTTTAAATTTAAAAGATACTTTACACCTCATTTTGCGTACTTTATAATATTCCTTTTGCTTGCGACTTATAGAAAAACAGCAGAACTTTCGCTTTATCTTCTAAGCTAGAAGGGGCTTCTTCATTTTGGCTTTTTCCGCCGTTTCCTTCGAGAGCTTAAACTCGTATTCTCTCAGCATCTTCACTAATGGATGCTCTGCGTTAACCCTGTAAAGCTTTGCTTTCCCTATCTTTCTGGAAACCTTAACTATGCCGAACTCTTCCAGTTCTGGAAAATACTTGTAAAACGTTTGCTTACTCATTCCCAAAGCTTCTATAACTTCTTTTTTAGTGAAATCAAATAGTGGGTTATCCAAAAAGAAATCCACTATCCTGAGCTTCGGCGAATCCCCTAAAGTCCTGATAAGTATGGATTCATACCTTTTTTCGGTTTTTTCGGAATAGAGTTTTTTACTCATCTTCTTTTCACCATCCTGTATCATGGCATGCGTAATAGCGTGCATACTCTTTGTTATGTATTAAGAAAAGTATTTATATGTTTCTTTTCAAAGGTATTAAAAGTGAACCTAATAAGCTCAGAACTTTCTGATGAAGAAGTTAAGGCAGACATAATGAACAGGTTGCTGAGAAGAAACTGTTGGGGCGCTAAGTATTTGCCCGCGGACGCTCTTGTAAACTGGTTGGCTGAAAAAGTTAAGCCAAACGGTAAAAGAGTTAGAAAGCTGATAAGGCAACTTGTCAATGAAGGTTTCCTTATTCTTCATAAGAAAGGAGAAACCATTTCTCTAAATTCTGCAAAAAGCAGGGAAACAATCGAATATATCAAAAGATTTCTGAAATTTTAGTAACTATTCTCTCATGCATTTCTAAAAATGAAGGTCTTTTCATGCCGATTTTTCAATGAAACTGCTTTTATTTGCCCACCATCCTTTATAGCTTGATTTAGGGGCCCAGACCGTAAGGAGCGCGTAACTTGGCAAACGTAACCGTTGATGATGTTCAAGTTATAATTAACGTTAGCCCATCAGACATTTCAGACACTAAAATTTCAAGATGATTAAGCGGGCTGAGGTTACGCTCGAGTTTGAAACAGGCAAGGAAATAGACTATGCGGATCCCCTCTACAGCTGCCATCTTCTCCATCACAGCTTTCATAACAGATAATTGTTTATACGCATCTTTATTGTTCTTTAAGGTTGAAGAAGGTACAAAGTCTGTTTGCCCTACGGGTTGCGATGCCTTCACAGTGGAGCGTCATCCTCCAATAAAGCTAGCGGTACATGGCACCTGAATGGTTTCTATTTTAAGGCGTCCAATGTTAGGCTTTTGTGTATTCTGTAAAATTTTAGGTTTCAAGCGTTTGGCGTTATGGCTGAAAATGCATTGGATTGATGCAGCAGCCTGTTTTCTTGGGCTTTACTCATGCAGCATTATTTTTTTATATATTAAAGGCTCCTAGGCGGACTTACCGAAGGTTATTAGACAGTTTATGAAGGTTTATTATGGTGTTTGGGCTTTGCTGAGCAAGTAACTGTTCCTAAAAAGTTGTTGAAGGACTATGTGCTGGGCTGGTCCAAGTTGAAGAAGTACTTGCAACAATTGGGGAGTTAATGGATAGAGAAGGCTTGGAGAAGCATAGGGAAGGCTGAAGACGAGTACCGAAAAGGCGAATATATAACTGTGAGCAGCCGGGAAATCGAGAAACTTGCTGTGTGGAAGTAGCTTTGCCTTATGAAATTGCATCCAACCCGTTTTTAGTGTTAAACTGCGTGGCAAACTTTTACGACACTGGCAGTTTTGAATGTTTATTGGTTTTGAGGAAAATAGGGTTTGAAAGTCTATTAGTATGGGTGGGTATACTTGGTATGGGTGCCTATACTTGTATTTTGATCCCCCTTCTAAAATGAAAAAAGACTTTTACGACAGAGAAAAGAAGAGACTGAGCTGCCCTTTAATGGGACGTTTATGCGATTGGGATGGCCTAGACGGCGAAGCCATATTGCCGTTTTGGCGGCGTATAGGCGGGCGCCCTTCATTGTGAAAGGGAATTTGAGCCTTCGGAGGTGAAGCCTTAAAAAGGTTTACGTTTATGATGGGGGAAGGCTTTCCCCCATGACCCGTTCAAATAAATATCCATATGAATGAAAGGGGAGAGGGGTAAAAGCTTTTATTAATTACCTTCTCATAGGTGCGTATAACCTTGCTTAGTCATGTTTTATTTGTCTCCTTTTACGTTTATTGTTTTGGGGTTTCGGGTTTTTAAATGGCAGTGTGGATTATTCTGTAATGGTTTCTTCTTCAATTGAGGGTAAGCTCTTTTTCTGAAGCCACAGATTGCGTGATACTATTAGTTTGGGTGTGTGGAAGTATCCGCCTTCTCGGAGTTCTTTTCGTGTGGCTGTTGTGCCTTTGAAGTCATTTTTCATTGTTTTGGTGTTTTCCATTTGGTAGAGTTCTTGGCTTTTTCCCAGGTTAGCGGGCGGATGTAGGGCTAGAATTTACCTTTCGTTTTAGCTCAGGCATTCTCATATCTTAAAAGAAGATTATGGCAGTTCTCTAAATTTGGTTAGAATTGCTTGCAAGTGAAATTTTAAGCGTAAAAACAGCGGATTTCACTTAACCATGCAGCTTTCGTTTGCGTGCTATGAGCTTGGCTGCCTCTAATATTTGTTCGGCTTGTTCCTTCTTTAGCTTATGCCTTTTCTCGCCCAACTGTTTAATAGAAGTCTCCATATCAGAAACTTTAACATAGCCTATGCTTAGGCTTTCTAAAAGCACAGTCCAAGTGTTCCAGGTCTTAAGCCCAAACATCCTTGCAAGGTTTGAAAGGGCCTTCTCATCAACTAAAATCTCTGCGCCTTTCTCTCTTGCAAAAAGAAGCGTCTCGGCATCCGCCCGTGAAATGTTTTCATCTTCAGCCAGCCTTTTAGAAGCTGAAGCCAAACGTTTTGAAACTTCTTCAACCTTAATCCATCCTTCTTCTATTGCTTTTCCAACAATCTGAGCGTCAGGATGACCCAGCTTGAAGCCTTCGTCAACGGCTTCCCTTTTTACATTTGGGGTAATTACTACTTGGCTGAAAAGGTTCTTGATGAGGTATAACTTGTTTATTTGGGCTAAATGGATAAGCGGACCAGCGTCAGAAACTACTATTGGCAATGAGCTTAATCTCCATACTTAGCCTTCAAATATTCACGTATACCCTCAGAATTCCAGTTGACTGGAACGCCTTCCCTCTCCAAAATTTCAAGAAACTCACGTAAAGAAACTCCCAAGATTTCAGCTGCACGCCCTGCAGTCAACTTCTCCTGCCGATAAAGGTCAACAACTCTTCTGCGTAGTCCGTCTTCAATAAACTCCTTGATAAGCGTTGACCGGTCAACATCCTCAATAACTCTTAAGGCTTCTACTCTTTCCAAATCGCGCTTTGAAAGGCGCACGGTAACAATGGTGCTTTTCTCCGTCATATGCATCCCAAATATAAGAATACAATGTAATACATAAAGGTTTATGCGCGAAACAGTTCACTCCGTTAAATCCGATCCATTACGCATAAAAACTTTAAAGCATGACTGCGTGGTCAAGAGTTTCCTGCGCTAATCGTTTAACAGCCACTATTTCCTTCCCCATTTTAAATATTTTAGCCTCCATTTTAGAAAGGCGCCCTTCCAAAACCTTAATTCTGGATTCCAGATCGCGTACGTAACATAGAAATATAGTGATACTGGAGCGTGTTAATTATGAATGAAGAGTTGATTAAAGCTTTTTCTGGATAAGAGAAATGTTTTTGCTGTAGTTGGGCTAGTCGTGACCCTAGAAAATATGGATATCAAGTTTACAGAGATCTTAAAAATGCCGGTTACAAAGTGTATGCTGTAAATCCTAATGCAATAGAAATTTTAGGCGACAAGTGTTATCCAAGCTGGAAAAATTGGACGTAAAACCCGATGTTGTTAACGTCGTGGTTCCTCCCAAAGTGACAGAGCACATAGTTGAAACTTGCCAAAAACTTGGAATTACAAAATTGTAGATGCAACCAGGCTCAGAATCTGAAAAAGCATTAAATTCTGCAGAGAAAACGGCATTGATGTAGTATACGGCGTCTGTGTAATGATTGAACAAGCCAAAATAACGCAAGCAGCTGCTGAAAATTCAGCGAAACTAGTTAAAGTGGGAAAATGCGAAATCTTAAGGCAGAAATTTTTAACAGGAAAGCAGCTAACCCAAAAAATAAACCTGATGAAATATTACAAGCCTTAAGGCTAGAGAAAGGACTAAAGGCTGCTGACATTGGGGCTGGAGGCGGCTATTTTTCCCTAAAATTTGCCGAAGCTGTTGGAGACGACGGCGAATCTTTGCGTGGATACAAACCCGAAATATTTAGAGTTTATTAAACATTGTGCAAAGAAAAAAGGGTTTAAGAATATCGAAACCGTCCTTGCGCAGAAGATGCCCCAAATTTACCTGAAAAAAGCGTAGATTTAATTTTTATCCCAAACCCAAACCCAAACCCAAACCCAAAAAAATATTACGTAAATAATTTAAGTAATCATAATCTACATCTTATAAAGAGGTGATTAATATGGCATATGAAAAAATTGGTCGTGGCGGATGCGTAGGTGTAAGAATTGCTCTCCTGATCGTAGGTCTATTGATTGTATATTTTATTCTAATACAACCACCTCGGATTTTCGTTGATCAGCATAGCCTTGCGATAATTATTCCAATAAGCATAGTTGCTGTTTTTTGCCTTGTATTTGCAGGTAGTTTCTTACACACAGGCATATTCTATATACCCCCATATTTGAGGGCTCCACCGAGAGCCTGTCCTCAATGCGGTCGAATCCTCACAGCCCTACCTATAGATATAAAAAATTGCCCATACTGTGGACGAAAACTAGATTAAGTCTAGTTTAAAGCGAGCGTATGAGCCCAAACCCTTTATTTTCTTCTCATTTCATTTTGTAGATTGAACTTTTATTCTTCTTCAGATTCGCACTTTTCACAGTATGCAGGACTCACAAAAGAACCCATTAATGGATTTTCTGAAATTTGTAGGTGTTCAAACTCCTTACCGCATTTAGCACAACGCAAACCTATAACCTTCTCAATATTTTGGAGTTTTAGGATTAATTCGGCAAGTTTTGATTTAATAGGCTTCAATTCTTTGTCGAACTTTTCTTTCACGGCATCTACAAGATCTAAAATCAACTCTTCGGCCATTCCAAACCCCCTTCTTTTCACCCGAGTCTTTTAATTATGTCTTCCTTGGTAATTCTCGGTTTTTCTTGTGCTTTGATTTCTGGCTTTATTTCTACTCGTTCCTCTTGAGGACAGCTTTCTAGATACATCTCGGCGAGTTTTAGGATTAACTGTCGCCATGTTGAGCAATAGAGTTTAAACTTTAGGGTTTTCAGCATTTCGTATTCGTCATCTTCAAATGTTACAGGCGTTATGTGTTTAGGCATTTTATATCGTTACATTATGTTCGTTGTTATATTTTAACGTTTCGTTTAAAATTTATAGTTCTTAGGAAATTTTGTAATTTTTTCAATTTTTATACTAAAAATTGTTTTTTAACTTTTTCCTTTTTAATTTTAGACGAGAAAGGAGCAGGATGAAAGATGAGTTTAAGTGCGCTTTATTTGTCCTTCACCGTTAAGCCTTTCCAACATGTTTTTAATTATCTTTCGGAAATCTAAGAACTCTTTTACCATTGAGTCTTGTTTTCCATAACGGTAAATAATTCTAGGTGAGGGCTTATCCCTTTTAGGTGAAACTCGCAAAGTTGGAGCTTGTTTGATGCATTGCATCAGAAACCACTTTGTCAAGCCTCTGCTTCTAGATAATAGGCTAACCCAAGCCACTATTTTCATGTTTTCAGACCACGACACTTTACGGTTAAAAACCACGTGATAGTTTCTATTGCTTGACTTCAAAATTATGAAACCTTCAAGATTAAACCAGTTCATAGTCCTATGAGCCCAATACTTAACCCATTTGAAAGGAGTTTTGTCGAAATCAAGCATAACGGTCTCATCATCAGTTATTCCAATAATGCTAAAGTGATTCCACTTCCTTTTCAACCCACTCGCCCTCAAAACCGTAGCGTTCTGGTCTTTCAATGAACTTCTCAGCAGAAACCGTGATAAAATCCTTAGGCATGTATTTATGAGCTAGAACCACCGCCCTGTAAAGCTCTTTTCCCTTTCCATAAAACTCATATCTCCCCTTTCCCGCAACTTTTTTCATTCGCTTAGTCTTCTTCCAATAACGTTGTGTAATGCAGTCTCTCCTATGCTTCCAATAACGTTGGTAAACAGGAACCCAAGCCTCATAACTTCCATAAACAGCAATCTTCTTAACCATACTAAAGCAACCTCTCCAATTCTTTCATGGCTTCATATCTGTCGCAGTCGAACCCTCTACTCCAAAAACAACAGAACACCGTAAAGTTTCCAAGTTTCACTCGAAAATTAAACCTCATGTTACATGTTCTCCTTAGCTGGGAGTACTCCTTCCCTGCGGTACTCGTTGAGGACTCTGGAAACGTAGGGATGATACTTATCATAGTCTCGGTTCAGTAGTAAACATATGTCTTTAACTGAGCGGCCTTGAAAAGCAAATTCCAGAATTGTAAGTTTAACATTTTCAAAGGGGTTGCGGATGTGTGGTTCTAACATGTCAAGATAGCGGTATTCTTCACTGGTGAGGGTGATGTGTCCGCTTAGAATTGCGTATGCTGTGGCTATGGATTTGATTATGTCAAAGGTTTGAGATGAGCTTGTGTAGGCTCCGAGGATTCTCCAACGTTTAGCATACTCGTTAAGCCGTACAAGGTCTTCTTTGGATATTTTAACGTCTCTTTCATGGAGCGTTTGTTTGAATTTTGGAGGTCTTAAGGCTTGTTTTTCTTCACGATTTAAGTTTGCCTCTGCCATTTCTTGGTCGGTTAATTGTGAATAGACGACTATGCATCGTTCAAGGAAGGTGTTTCCTAAAGTGTCTTTGCGGTTGTAGAATAGGGATTTAGGGGTTATGTTGGCTATGAGGCTGAATTGGGCTTTGAGGGTTAGGTTCTGCTGGAAGTCTGAGTAGGTGTAGATGCCTTCGCTGTACAGTTCGGAGAGGGCGTTTATGAGTCTTGATTTAGCTCGGAGAGCTTTGCTTGACAGTAGGAGTGTGAGGTCGTTTATGAGTAGGCATTTTCCGTTTATGGTGTTGCCGTAGTTTTTGATTATGCTGTGGATGGTTTGGTCTGAGCCGAGGTAGATTAAGCGTTTTTTGGGGAAGATTTTGGCTTGTTCATTGCTGGTTTGAGATTTGAGTTGTCGTGAGGGGGCGACGTGTAAGACCCAGAGTTTAGCGTTGTCTTTGAAGTTTGAGCTTATGACTGAGAGGGTTTTGAGGATGGCGATAGGTGTGATTTTCTGTCCAAATTTGCGGTTGTAGTGTTGTTCGAGTATCTGGGAAAAAGTAACTAAGTAACTGGATTTCGATAATATAGTATGGTTCTGAGTACGGGTTACTTGGTTACTGTTTTCGGAAGGTTTATATTTGATGGGTTCGCTTTCCATTATGGCTTCCAACTCCTTGAGCTTTATACAATGAAAGGGGTTTCTGCATTTTGACCTCAGTTTTTCGCTTCATCCTTTTCTTGGATATAGGGAATGATTTTCAGCTCTTTGTCAACTTCGATGGCGACTGCCTTGATGGGTTTGCCGAGTTCTTTTTCGAAGTATTCTAGCCATGTTTTCGGGAGTGTTACGGCTTTTGATGCTCCTATTGGAATCAATTTTCTTATTATTGGCATTTTTATTCAGTACTAAGTTAATACTAGAAAAGTATATATACATTTATGTGCATAGTATTTTATCGAGAGTGCATATATTGATTGTGAAAGCCCCACAACTGCACATAAATTTAGACAAGCTTATACAGACAAAAATCCCTTTATTCAGGGGAAGGGGCGCTGAAAGTAACAGGCTTATCCTTAAAAGCATAGCATTCAACGGCCCTCTTCTTAAGTACGACGTGTTCAAGATTCTTAAATCAAATACTTCTATTAGATATTCTACGATAAGTCGGAGGATTGACGATTTAAGAAAAAGAGGATATCTAACAGAGACAGGAAAAAGAGCAACCGAAAGGGGAAAAAAGAAAGAAGAAATGATGTATAGCTTAACTTGGAGAGGATTTATTGCTAGCCTTTCAATTAAGGAAGTTAGGGAAAATGTCTTTCAAGTTCTTGAGAAAAATCCCCTTTTAAAGTTCCCAGAAAAGGAGTTTGTGTTATCAGTTCTTAAAGAGATATTTACTAAGGAAGAATTTGAGGCTATTATAACTCCGATTTTTCAGGGATATTTAGAAGCCATTCCAAACATTGAGAGTATTAGAGATGAACATCTTATACTTTGGATTTCGGCAATAAGGGAAATTCCACCTATTCCAAAAGAGGCCCTCTCAAAGATAAATTGGATAAAACTATTGGATAACCCAAAAATTCTCGAATATGTGAAAGATAAAATTCTTCCAGTAATCGACAACTGGGAGAAACAGATTCATGATTCTTGGCTAGCGATAAAGGAGCTAAATGCTAAATTGAGAGAGTATATTGAAATGAAGCTTTTGGGGAATAGGCGTTAGGGAATAGAAGGGAATGAGAACATGGTTAGAGCGAAGGTTGAAAAGATAGTTTTGGATGATCACGGTTCTTATCTTGGGATGGAGAAGGGATGTTTTATAGTTAAGGATGCAAACGGAAACCTTAAGCATATTCCGTTATTCGAGAACGAGATAGGTGAGATACTTATTACAAGCGGAAACTTTATCAGCACCAGCGTTTTGGCGTCTTGTGGTTTCTGGGATATTCCTGTTGTGGTTTTAACCAGAAGTCATAAGCCCGTTGCGATTTTAAGAAGTTTAGATGATGATAGTCATGTTAAAACGCGCATTGCTCAATATGAAGCTCTCCGAAATGGTAAAGGAATTAAAATTGCTAAAACCATAGTTTCAAGCAAAATTGAAACTCAAAATATGCTCTTGAAAGAGTATTCGCTTAGGCAACTTGACATTATGACTTTAAAAGCCAAAATTGACGGCATAGAATCCAATAACCTTAAAGATTTGAGGAAAAGGCTCTTGCCGATAGAAGGCAAAGCTTCTGATCATTACTTCCATGAAATCTTTAGGCTGTTTCCAAAAACGATTAGGATAGAGCAGAGAAAAGGATGGAAAGCTTATGATGGATTAAACAACACTTTTAACTTAGCTTATACGCTTTTGAAGTTTAGGGTTCACTCGGCAATTTTGAAGGCTCATTTAGAACCTTATCTTGGTTTCATGCATAGCGAACAGCATGGAAAGCCAAGTTTGGTTTGCGATTTTCAAGAGCTTTATCGCTATATCGTTGATTCTTTTCTCATAGACTTCAGCCAAAACCTTAAGCCTAAAGATTTCATTGTTAAAACTGAACGGTATTCTGTGAACCGTTTAGGGAAAAGGCAAGTTTTAACCCATGAAAAGACAAAAGAGCTAATGGAAAAGCTTAATCGCTTTTTTGAAACTAAAATTCCAATATCCAGAATAAAGCACGGCTCAAAACAGCAAATTGAAACATTGATTAATGAAGAAGCTTTACTTTTCGCTAAATACCTACGCAATGAAAAAGACTCATGGAAACCCAGAATCCCACAACTCAACGACTAACCACACTTTTCTAAAAATGAAAACGGTTTGGGTTTGGGTTTGGGTTTGGGTTTGGGTTTGGGATTTAATTTTTATGCTAAACATATGCCACCATTCAACAAACAGGGTTGAATACTTCTTTAAGAAACCAAAAAATACGTTGAAACCAAAGGGAAGAATTGCCATAATCGTGTATAGGTCTAGTGGAGGACTTTTCAGTTTTCACAGAAAGCTTGGGCATTACGTGCATAAAGAAACTATAATAGCTGAAATGAAAGAAGCAGAATACAAGCTGATAAAGGACTTTGAGTTCTTACCAGAACAATTCTTCATGATTTTCTTAACAGAAGCTAATAGATAAATTGTTGAAATAATGATTTGTAAATTCGGTTGGTGTCCATTTGAGGCTGTGGTTAATTCATCCTAAATATCTCGATTGTAGGGGTTTGGTTGCTGTCTGGAGGGAAGGACTATTGGCAAAGAAGGTTCTGGAAGGAAAAATTAAGGGCTATAGGAATCATCCGCAGCTCACGATATTTAAAGAGTATGATAAGCCTGTTGATTTGATTAACGCTTATTTACTTCAAATTTATATTGAAGCAAAGAGAAGAGGTTACTCCTTCGATTTTTCAAAGATAAGGCCCCTAAACTTAACAGAGGCTGTAACCATTAAAAGAGGAAAATTAAAAGAAGAGATTCAATTGTTAATGGAAAAGCTGCAAGCCCGTGACAGGAGAAAGTTTGAAGAATTAAAAAACATGGAACTCAATAATGTAGAGCCAAACCCAGTTTTTAGAGTGAATAAATAAAAGCTGGAAAAGCAAGCTTAGACAAGACCAAAAAACCTTTAATAGTTAATTCTCCCTAACAGTCTGTGTTAAATGGAAGAAGAATAGTTGGATGTAGCTAATTCTAGCCTTTTAAAATGGTTAAATATTTTAGCTTCGTTGTTATGGTTATTGTGAATGGGTTGGCTGGCAGCACAACAATTATTGGCGGTAGAAATACTGCTCAAATTTCTGATGCAAATCCCACTTTAATAACTCCCGCAGGCTATGTTTTCTCTATATTGGGAATCATTTACATATTACTTGGAATCTTCATATTGTATCAAGCATCATCAAAAAAGGATGCAAGAGAATTTAGGTTAAAAGTTGGCTATCTTTTTATAGCAAGCAGCATATTAAACATTTTTTGGCTTTTCCTCTGGCAGTTTGAATATCTTATCTTTTCCGTTATTGTTATGTTTCTGCTTCTCGCCACCTTAATAGCTGTTTATCTTCGCCTAGAAGTTGGAAAATCTGCAGTTTCCCTGCGTGAGAAAATTGCTTTCCATGTGCCTTTCAGCGTTTATATGGGATGGATTACAATTGCTTCCATAGCAAATGTAGCTACAACATTAGTTTGGTTAAATGGGACGTTTCGGAATAAATCCAGAAACGTGGGCTATTCTAATCTTAATAATCGCCTTGTTAATTACATCACTCGTCATAATAACAAGGAAGGATGTCGCCTATGGACTTGTAGTCATATGGGCTTTTGCAGGCATTGCAGTTAAACAAAGCATAAACCAAACCATTGTAACAATCATAGAGGTAAGCTTAATCATACTAGCCATAACATTGATCATAACACTCATTTCAAAACTAAAACATTAACCAATACTAAACCATAAAGGAAACCATCCATTCTTACACCAGCTTAAACCTAAGCATAATTACCGAGAAAATCCTTTTCCTTCAGTCACAGTTAATAAACCAACCCCAATCCCTAAAAACAATCACTGGCACGAATGTTATCGCAGCCGCTTTGACCGACAACGGGCTGACACGCTTTAAAATATTCGTAACAGGTAGAAAGAATGTGGGAAAACCTTTATTCTCCCTTTTAGTAGTACCGGTTGGTAAGAATTTGAAAAGGTCCGTAACTGTCTCGACAAAAATTCCCCCAGAACTCAAAGAAAAATTAAAACAGCTAAAGATTAACACAAGACAAAGGAACAAATATTAATCCACCCAACACATTAAAGACACCATAGAGCTTAAGCCAAGCCCAGAAGCAGCCATGAAAACAAGAATCCATAACCCTCAAAGCAAACATAGCTCAGCCTTCCAATATCACCCCTTAATGACTTTCTAAAAGCAAAATTTTACCAAAGGAAAGAAAATATAAATAAAAGTAAAACATTCATACTAATTGGTGTGAAAAATATGCCCAGGAAGAACATAGGCCCAAAAGGTCAGATAGTGATTCCCCAAAACATAAGAGAAGCCTTAGGCCTGAAGCCTGGTACGGATGTAACCATAGAAATGAGAGGAGGAGAAGTCGTAATAAGCAAACCAAAAATTGAAGGCAGCTACACAGAGTACTACACTTCCACAAGCTCCCCAAAGCTGAAAGAAACGGTGCTAATTAAAAAGATAATAACTGAAGAGGTTGCCCAGAGACATGTCCTACCTTGATTCAAATGTGTTCATATATCCAGTCATATACCAGATAGAAACACAACAAAAAGCAAAGAAAGCTAAAGAT
The DNA here is from genome assembly GCA_038871175.1 of Bathyarchaeia archaeon. Taxonomy (GTDB): domain Archaea; phylum Thermoproteota; class Bathyarchaeia; order Bathyarchaeales; family Bathycorpusculaceae; genus JAVZIQ01. Next base: position 12,644 of record JAVZIQ010000006.1, read on the forward strand.
TTACTCCTTAAGATAGAAAGCGGAGAGCTATCAGCATACACCTCCACACTCACGTGGGACGAAGTAGTTTGGGTTGTAAGCAAAGTACTAGGCAGAGATGACGGAATAAACCAAGGAAGAAAACTACTTGGCTTCCCCAATCTAAAGTTCATCACTGTAGACGAAAGCATACTCACCCAAGCGCAAGCGCTAATAGATAAATACAAGCTCAGCCCACGCGACTCCATACACATAGCCTCAGCACTTGAAAGAAAAATAAAAACAATAATCAGCGACGACGAAGACTTCGACCAAGTCAAAGAAATGAAAAGAACACCCTTAGCAAGCCACCCCAAAAAGTAGCATCACACACTACTTCATACACAACCACTTGAACCTAAACATTAACCTCACTAAAACTGTTCGTTTTCCCCTACGTTTTTGAGTTGCAAGTTTGGCTACATTTAATATTTGGTTGGCTTGTTCGCTTTTTAGTTTATGCCTTTTCTCTCTTAACTCTTCTATGGCTAATTCTATGTCAGAAACTTCAATATGGCCCATGCTTATGCTTTCTAAAAGCACAGTCCAAGTGTTCCAAGTCTTAAGCCTAAATATCCCTTCAAGGTTTGAAAGGACCTTCTCATCAACAAAACCATCGCTCCTTTCTCTCTTGCCAACAACGGCGTTTCCTCTACGCCCACGAAATGTCTTCATTCGCGGCCAGCCTTTACGCGCGCAATTTCGAAGCTTCTCTTAAAAATTGCTAATGAAAACTTTCATCCCAAGCCATATTTACCTCTTAAAATTTTCTGAAAGGACAGTTGACGCGATAAGAACGCAAATTTAAAGGTTCAGCTCTATTGTTCAAACAATCGGCGAGTTGCTTTCGAACTTGTAGATTGCCCGGAGCATAACCGCTTGGCCTCGTATTATAGGAATGTGTGCACATAAATAAACGAGCAGCAATGCAAATACGCGAAAGTGAAGAATTGCAGTTCAGCCACCCTCTGAAAAGCCCAAGGACATGCTATGGTCTTTTTTAGTGGCATGATTATGATTCAACCATTTGTGCTTTCGTTGCAATATAGAACTTTGCCCATGCAATGTTTTACGCAGAAGGGGATTTCAAGGTTTTTTCCAGAGCATAGGTCGCATTTTTCAATGGTTCCGCTCTCTTCGTTAAACCATATAGCCTGAAAAGGGCAAGTTTCCATGCATATTTTACATCCATTACATAGCGCCTTGTCTAAAATAACTATGCCATCATCCCTTTTCTTTAAAGCTTTCAAAGGACAAGCGTCCACACAGGGTGGTTTCTCGCATTGCAAGCATCTTATTATTTTAAACTCCATTGCTAGTTTGCCATTTTTATATTCAGGCCCAATTTTTTCAACTTTAATTCTGAAGACGCCGGGTGGCAACCCGTGAATTTGCTTACAAGCCACTTCGCATGAATGGCAGCCCACGCAAAAATGTGTGTCAGCCATCAATGCCCTTTTCATCAACTAGGTTTCCTCCGTTTTATAAATTCTGCAAAGCATGCCACGCATTACAGTGGTTCCAACTATCCTCTCGTATCCATATGGAGGAGTCATGGATATTACCATGTTAATGTTGGATTCAAAAGCTCTCTCGCTGAAGGTTTTTCCTTCAGGACACCACCATAAAGCTTGAGCTGCCACAACCCTTGGATTAACACCCCTGGTAAGGGTTGCCTTCATCTTCACACGGCCACTGCAGTTAGGAGTTTCAATGTAAACCCAATCTCCTTTTTTAATGCCAAGTTTCTCTGCAGTTTCAGGATGTATCTCCACCAAAGGATATGGAAGTAACTCGCGTAAGTAGGGTATGTTATGGCCCATAGTTTGATATGAGGAAATATGCCTCGCACCCGTTATCAGTATTAATGGATATTTCTCAGCCAGCTCCGGCTTTGAATATGGACTTTCAGGCGGCTCAACATAACATGGAAGAGGATCATATCCATACTTCTCAAGCAACGTGGAGTACAACTCACATTTGCCTGTGGGAGTTTTAAAACCTGGCCTACCATCTTCTCTTAACATTCCTTTCTCATATCTCCTTTCAACAACATCAGAGGATACATAGCCCTTCTCCCTAAATTCATCGAAGGTCATGCCTAACTCTTTAAGTCGGTAATCTAAAAACTCTCTATACGTAGATACAGGAAAAGGCAACTTAAGACCAGTTCTTTTTATAAGTTCAAACATCACTTCATTGTCGTCTCTACATTCATATAGGGGTTGAATGGCTTTCTGACGTGCTGCTATAAAGTTTGTATAGTCAAATGCATCGCATATGTCTTCGCATTCCAGATAGGTTGCTGATGGCAAAACATAATCTGCAAGCTCAGCTGTAGGAGTCATAAAGAAGTCCATTACAACAAGCAGGTCTAATTTCTTAAATGCTTCAACAACCCTTTTGCTGTCCTCGAAGCTTACAACAAGGTTTGAGGTGCAAATTAAACCTTTAATGGGGTAGGGCATGCCTGTAAGCATAGCTTCAAACACGCTTGGAGGATGTGTAAAACATCTGAAAGATTTAGGGCCAGATAACAATGGATACTTTTCTGAACCTATGGTTTTTCTCTCTATTTCCTCAGGTAAACGCAAGCCTTTCTTTACGTTCATATATGTAAGCCTTATCGGATAATTGGGAAGCTCCGCTCCTCCCTCTACGTCTAGGTTTCCAGTTATCGCAATCAATATGGAAATAGCCCTGCTCGCCTGCACAGAATTATAGCTCATAGAAACCCCTAAGTGGGATTGCAATGTCGCAGGCTTTGAAAGGGCATATGTTTCAGCAGCTTTAATCAGATCTTCCTTCGGAACCCAGGTTATTTCCTCCACCCTTTCAGGAGGGTATTCGCTAACCCTTTCAGCAAGCTTATCAAAACCATAACACCATTTACTGACAAAATCCAAATCATAAATTTTCTTGTTAATTATAACGTTAAGCATGCCGAGCGCCAAGGCCCCATCTGTTCCAGGTCTAACCTGCAACCAAATATCCGCTAAAGATGCAAGCTCTGTAAAACGAGGATCCACCACAATCAGCTTTGAACCTTTCCTCTTAGCTTCAACAATTTTCTTCCCCAAAGGCGGATATGTATGCACAGGATTGTAACCCCACAAGACTATACACTTACTCTTCCTATAATCCGGGACTCCCAGCTCACATGAGTACACTTCTCCACAAGTGAGGAGGTCGGCAGTGACATGAGGCGTATAACAGTAATGACAATTTCCAATAAATTGGCTAGGTGAACCCAACGAAGCGAGAAACATAATGAGGCCTATGGCAACCCGTTTAGGATAAGTTCCATAGGAAATTGCAATGGCTTCAGCGCCATATTCATCCCTTATCCTTAAAATCTCTCTGCTTATCTCGCTTAATGCCGTATCCCATGAAACACGCTTCCACTTGCCCTCCCCCTTCTCCCCCACCCTTTTAAGGGGATACTTAAGCCTGTCAGGGTGGTAAACCAACTGGAGAAAAGAAAGCCCCTTCGGACACATATATCCCTCGTTAAGTGGATGCTGAGGGTCACCCTCCAATCTGAAAGCCTTCCCATTTTCATCAACATGCACCAGAACCCCACATTCAGACATGCATCCTCCACAAACAGTCCTTATCACTTTACCCATATCAAAATCCCCCAGTAAAAGAACGCGTCAACAATGCGCATATATGCCTTATCAAGCATATTGCATTTTATTGGCTTTTGCTCTTATTAAATTTTGGTGCCCTCCATAATTTTGGATTGTAACAGGATTTCGTCGAGGGTTCCATGAATAAGACATTAGGCCTCTTTTGTATGTTCTGCCATCTTATTTTAGCTTTTCAGGTGGTTTAATCATGTGGCAGAAGAAGACTGTTAAAAGTGTTAGGGTTAGGCTTAACAAGTATACTGGGTAATAGTTTTTAAAAGTGATGTTTATTAAGCTGAAGACATATACGCCGAGCGCTGCGCCTATGAAGTGGATAAATAGAGAAAGGCCTACTAACCCCCCTATGTACTTATCTCCAAAGATTTCCCCCACCCAGGCGGAAAAGATCGGCGACATTCCGAAGAAGCTTATGCCCAGCAATATCATGAACGCGTAATAGGCCAATTCAGACTTTATCAATAGTATAGGGACGGCGAAGGATATGGCTCTAACTATGTAAAATAGGCTGAATGACATTTTATAGCCAATTTTTGCTGGCAAAGGCCCTATTGCAATTGTTCCAATGAATATCACTGCAGCCATATATCCAAGTGCCTGGGATGCAGCTACCTCGTTTATGCCCCATTCAAGGCTAATTGGAACCCAAAGCTGGGATAAGGGTAAATCTGTGAAGCCGCATAGAAACTTAACAATCATCCCTGCAATTATGAAGAAACGTGTTTTAACAGCTGTTTTCATAGAGATTATCTCCCATGATTTATTGCTGTCTGAAACTTTTGTAATGGTTTTCTCAGGGTATTTTAGAAGAAAGGCTGAGGAGAAAACAATGAGAATGAGCACTATGCCCAATAAAAGCCATGCATTTCTCCAACCGTAATTCAATATTATGGCTCCTGCTAGAGGTACTATGCAGAACCAGCCTATGGGATATGCAGATTGAGAAATGCTTAATGGTAGACTTTTCTTCTCAGCGAACCATCTGGATATCAAAGCTGTAGTGGCTATAATGTTTACACTTTGCCATGTGAAGCCTAACATAAATCCATAAAGCAGGTAAACTTGCCAAAGCGACGAGACGAAGGCTAAGAGAAAAGCGCTCACACCCACCACCGCGTTTCCCAACAAAATCACACGTCTAGGTCCATATTTATCCGTCATTTTACCAACAATAGGCATTGAAAGGCCTGTGGCTAACATGCAAATACTCATGGCTTGACTTAAGGAGGGAACACTCCAACCTAAATCTCTTGATATAGGCATAAGGGAAACGGGAAAGGACATTTGAGCCCCTGAAGCCATAAAAAACAATGCAAAACTAACCCCAACAACAACCCAACCATAACTCGTGTCCCGCTTCAAAGGCAAAGACATCATATCAACACCCTCTTAAAGATTTTAAGAGTTCCAAATCATCATTTAAAAGGCTTTGCACAGGCACCCTAGAAGCTTGAAAGGAGAAAAACTTTACAATGTAACATATGAATATTTTGCCATTCAATCAGCATTAAAATTAAGGTATTGTATTATGTTATTAACCCGTTAATTATGAAGTATGCTCCCAAAACTGCCACGAAGCCTCCAAGCACTAATGATATTTGCCTCTGCCTTGGAGCAACAAACCTTCCAAACCTGCATGTTATATAGGATACTAAAACATAGTAGGCTAGATCTGCAAGCCAGTGTCCCATGGTAACCGTTAAAATTCCAATGTTTCCCATAAGCTCATACCCTTGTAAGAGCAGGGCTAAACCTGCAGAGGCCCACCATGGAGGCTGCGTTGGGTTGAAGGCTGTGTAGAAAACTCCGCCTAGAAGGGACGAGTTAACCCTTGAACTTTTAATCTCCACTTCGCCAACTCTCCTAATCATTGAAAAACCCATAAAAATAAGGACAGCTCCTCCAACCGCATAAATGAAAACTTTATATTGCAACATCAATTTGCCAAGCCCGAAGAGAATAAGGAAAATTATAAGCGCCTCCCATAAGGCGTGTCCAGCTATAATAAAATGGCCTGTGACCTTTCGCTTTCTAGCAGAGTCAAAAATTACAAATGCCAAGAGGGGCCCTGGAATTAAGGCACCGCCAAGTCCTACAATGAAGCCAATTAATAGCAGTGCTGGAAACTCAACCATTGAACACATCATCCCATTTCAAATTGTTTAGCAAAATTTTACAACACCTTTAAATATATGTCTTAAAAGCAAAAAAGAACTTATATGATAATTGCAATTTATAATCGCCACTAAATTATAATCACGCTTTCTTCCACTGCTACTTCCTCTCTCCTTAAATATGAACGATACCTAGAAGTTTTCAATGAGACGATGAGGTAGGAGTAGCCAACCCAAAGTTTGCTTCTCTCTTCATCTAAATTTGACCAGAAGGGATCCCAGAAGGGGTGGCTGTGGTAGAATCCTATAACCTCTAAACCCATGCTTTCCGCCTTCTCGAAAATTTCCAATTGAGTTTGCGGATCTATTTGATATTCAAAGCTTGAATTCAGTATGTTTTTGGACTTGTAAACCTTTTCAACAACTCCCTCATCCCCTTTCCTTCTCCCCACAAGAAACCCGCATGCCTCAATGGGAAAGCATTCTCTCGCATGCTGAAGTATAATGTCCAAATTTACACGGCTGATTTTAATTGTCATTATTAAAACTTCCATGTTTAATCAAAATTTTAATTAAACTTAAAATTCTAACAGTTTCATCTGTCCTTCCATTATTATGGGCTCTGCCTTAATTCCCAGATTCTGCCTAACCCATAAAGCAAACTCTTCATAGAAATATCGATGGCATGTTATCACAAGCTCCGGCTTAGACTTCTCTATGTATTCAACTCTTTCGTTGAAATCGGCGTGGTTGCTCATGGGGAATGCCTCATCCACGCCGTAAAAGTATTTAATCCTTTCATCCACAGCCCATCCTGTACAAACCGCAATTTTACATTTGCTTCTTTCAATTTTTCTAAGAGACCATGCTGGAGCTATGAAAACAGAACCTTGAAGAGGCTGGGAAGAGGCTTCATACTCTCCAAGTTTAACATTGAATTCTTCATAAACCCTGTTAAGCCTATAAATTGAGGGATGAACTTTAACATCAAAACTATTACTAAGCATTTTGGTTAACTCTTGTCCTTGCCCAAGGGGGTTTCCAGTTAATATTGGAATGAAGTCATCCTCTAAAGTTTTATTAATCCACTTTGTTATTTCCTCCCCTAAAACTTCAACTTCTGGAAAAACGTATTTTGGATGTGCATAAACAGACTCCATCACCAAAACATCACAGGGAATTGGACTGCATCCCTTCTGAGTTAAAGAATCTCGAACTTTAAAGTCACCTGTGTAAACTATTCTCTTCTCCAAATTTATGGAAACCTGCGAAGAACCTAGAATGTGGCCGGATGGATTAAACTTAAAACTCCCCCCTCCAAATTCAAAGGTTTCCTCATAACTTTTGAGGCAAACCTCTGGCTTCACCCTTCTCATTCTGGCCTGTGCAATCGCAAAACTTTGAGGTGTAAGATAAGCCTTAGCCTCAGTTTCAAAAGAAAGCATCCTGCAATGGTCAGAATGGGCATGTGAAATAATAACAGATTTTGCTCCATCAAACCTATCCTCAGGGTCTATTAAAACGCTTGAACCATCAAAATTGATCTTAACCCCTCCAGAATATTCTGAAACTTTCATAACCTAAACACTTCCAAACATTTCAGAGCAGCCCGCGAAATTTTCATTTTCAGCAGATTTTATCAGCATAATCCATAAAAACGCAACTTAAATCCTTTACCAACTAAGGCTTTTGAATGGTTATGGCGGCTTGGTTAATGGAAACTCATCAATTTCCAACATTAATATATACTGGTAGAGTTGAATTAGGATTTGCGTAAAGTTTGAGGTTATCCTTAATGTGTAAATGGTGTATGAAACACGGAGCTGGCGGAAAATGGTACATGAACGCAAGAAATTATTCAAAAGAGCTGGCTGACTCATTAAACCTTCAGGCCTACTTGGAAGAGCAGTGGAAAAATTTTGAGCAGGTTTACATTAGAAAAATTATGGGAATATCCTCTATTGGATTAGGCTACAAACTTAAAATGCCCATTATAGGCCGGATACTCCGCTGGAGCGTTGAAAGAATGATTCATTCTGAAAGCAAAAACCGCAAACCAGTTAGGGCAGACGGCCACTTTGGACAGGTAATTCCCATAGAAGAGGCTAAGATTATTATGCTTAATCTTGCAGATGAACCCATCATCCAAAACTACTGCATGTGCCGCATGATGCAGAAAGACATTAAAGACGTTTGTTGCATAAACTTCGGAGTTTTGTCAACAGTGATAGAGAAGCTTCCCCGTTTTATACCGCAGAACATAAAGATAAGGTTAACACGTGAAGAGGCTGTAAAAGTCCTTGAAGAGCAGAACAGGAAAGGCCGCGTTACAACTGTTTGGTTCCAGCCTGTTCCCTACATAAACGCCATATGCTCCTGTGAGACTCCCCAATGCGGCGGACTCCGTTTAAGAATGGATTTCGGCTTATATACTGTTTATAAGGCTGAATATGTGGCTGATGTAAACCCTGACCTCTGTCAAGGATGCAAAGCATGCATTTCAGGATGCCAATTCGGAGCCATCAGGTTCAGCCCAACCCTTGGAAGGGTTTTAATTGACCAGGCGAAATGTTTCGGATGCGGCCTTTGTAGAGATAACTGTCCCCACCACGCCATAAGACTTGTTCCACGGGATGAGATACCTGGATTAAGGGGTCAATACTAAACCGTTTGGGTGATGGTTTTGGGTAAAACAAGAATAAAAATTGACTATTCAAAGTGTGGAAACGCTACAGGAGGCATAGATCCTAGAGAATGCGGCAGATGCCTCCGCGTTTGCGATCCAGCTGTCTTCGTGCGGCATCCAACCTTAAACGTGAAGCAGATAAACCCTTATGATCCCCAATTCTGGCAGGTTACAGCTGTTTGGGTTTCCCTCTGCACCCGCTGCGGAAAATGCGTAGAAGCCTGCCCTCAAAAAGCCATAACCATCTCATATTCCTAAACTTCTAAACGGTTTAACCCTTAAATATACATAAAACATCAGAAAAGGGAAAAATGCAATTGCAGGAGGATAATTGTTGAAAGTTGACGAGTTCCTTGTTGAAAAATTCCTAAACGCCTATGAGCATAATGTTGAAGTTAATCTGGGTGAAACATGCGTTGAACCTTTCACTTTGGGCGAGTTCCTTAAACTTATTGAATGCGAGAGGTTTTTCAACAATTTCAAAAAAGCCCAATTAACATATGGATTTGTAGAGGGAGACCCTGAACTTAGAAAGGGGCTTGCAAGTCTCTACAAAAATATGAGGGCAGAGAACATAATTACAACCTTAGGGGCTATTGGGGCAAACTTTCTAGTCTTTTACAGTCTTGTCGATCCAGGGGACACGGTAATATCCATATTTCCAACCTATCAACAGCTTTACAGCGTGCCTAAATCTTTCGGTGCAAATGTCAAACTTCTTCGCCTACGCCCTGAAAATGGATGGATACCTGAAACTAACGAGTTATCCAAGCTTATAGATGAAAAGACAAAGCTTATAGTGATTAACAACCCCCACAATCCAAGTGGAAGCCTTATAAACGCTGAACTTTTGAAGGAAATCTGCAGTTTAGCTGAGGATGCAGATGCATATGTTCTCTGCGACGAATCATATAGGGGTTTATACATAAAACCTAGGGATTATGTTCCTTCAGCAGTTGACCTCAGCGATAGAGCCATAGCCACAGGATCCTTTTCAAAAGCCTTTTCCCTTTCAGGGCTACGTCTAGGCTGGATAGCTGCCGACGAAAACATAATCAAAGAATGCATGCTTCACAGAGACTATACAACAATTAGCACAGGAATAATTGATAATGCACTAGCAGCCTTAGCCATAAAACATAAAGACAGAATATATGAACGCAATTTAAAAATCCTCCGCACCAACCATGAAATCCTCACAAAATGGATTGAAAATGAAAACTTGATCGATTGGGTTCCTCCAAAAGCCGGAAGCGTGGCCTTTCTAAAATATAAAATGAATGTATCCTCAAAAGAACTCTGCCTCCGTCTAATTAGAGAGAAAAAAACACTTTTAGTCCCTGGAAGCTGCTTTGAAATGGAAGGATACCTGAGAATTGGTTACGGATGCAAAACACAAACCCTAACTGAAGGCCTACTACGGTTCAAACAAATACTAAACTCCTATCATCAGGGTTAAACCGACAAAATCTCACACATTTAAAGGTTAATGCAAAACTTCCAATATATCATTTAATCTATAACCCTTCGTATTGTTAAAGAATTTTAAGCGTATTAAGGTTTCACTGCAAGTTGGCTATTTCCATAATTTTTTCGTACGCTTGACAGAGGTTTTTAGCGGTTGCATCCGGCTTTTTAAAACTTTTAAAATTTTCTTTTAAAGGGTTAAACTGTGATTGAACTAGGACTGTTTTCATTCCTATTCCGCCTGCGCCTTCAATATCCTCATCTGGGCTGTCTCCGACATAGATAGCTTCTTCAGCCTTAACATTAAGCCTTTTCAGTGCTTCCACAAAAATTTTTTCATGAGGCTTACGCCATCCAACAGCATCTGAAACGACTACGGCGTTGAAAAAACCGTTTATGCCAACCTTTCTAAGCCCAGCATAAATTACAGGAGCATATGTAAAGTTGGAAACAAGCCCAAGTTTGTAATCCTCGGAAAGCCTCTTCAAAATCTTCTTGGCGCACTTCCGCAGCCTAAAAGAGTTAACATAATCTTCGAAAAACATGTTAACAGCAGTTTTTATTGGAAGATCTGAGGGAGTTGTCTTAAAGCCCAAAGTGTTTAGGGCGTCTGAAATCCAAACGGCGTTAGTCACCTCAACCATTTTTTGGTATCGGATGGAGCGAAATTTTTCATGGGAGCGCGTATAGGCTTCCAAAAACTCTTCGGGTGAAATTCTGAAGCCAGAGTTAAATATGGCATTATAAAGCTTCTTTTTTGAATCTTCAAGATTGTAACCCTCGACGTTTACCAAAGTGCCGATAAAATCAAATATCACTGCCTTAATAGAATTCAAAGCTTTATCCCCTGCCAATCTTAATTCTCTCCATATATTCAGTAATAAAAGGTTTAAGATGGCTAAAAAACTGAATAATGTGCTATCTCAAGGCTTCACTCTTATGCTTGGAGAAATTCTAATTTCGGCTACAAAATAGGGTTAAATTTGTTAAGTATTATTTCCGCCAGTTTTCTTGCGAAGTTCGTGCTCATTAAAGCGTCAGGGTTTCCTAAGGTCTTTTCAACTTTGATGTCGAAGGGAAGCTCACCGAGAAAGTTAACATTTAAAAGTTCAACATTTTTTCTTATTGAAATGTCCTTATTCCTCTTCATATTTTCAATAACGCCTAATATTGGAATTTTCAAGTCAGAAAGAAGTTTCACTAGTTTCTTAACAGTTTCAAAAGCCAGAATAGAAGGAGTAGTGATTATTAGAAAATCCAAGCCTTTAACAAGCCTAACCAAATCTAAAACTGCATCGCTAATTCCAGGAGGCATATCCAATATTAAATAGTCCAAAAATCCCCATCTTGTTATTGTGAAAAGCTCTATTAGGGCATTAGAGAAATCTGCACCTCTTAAAGGCAAAACGTCGCCATTGGAATAGCCAACGATTGAAACATACTTCAAACCTTTCACCTGAGCTGGGATAACTCCCCTATCCTCCTCGAAACGCAATTTTTCAACGCCTAATATGAGATGTGTTGATGGACCCGTGAAGTCCAAGTCGAAAAGCCCAACCTTAAAGTTTCTTCCCGCCAAAGTTAAGGCGAGGACTGTTGCCACAAGGCTTTTTCCCACACCTCCCTTACCGCTTGAAACTGCAATCACCCTTTTCACCCCGCTCAGCCTCTGGTTTATTATAGCCACTCTAGGGTCCAACATCTATTTCACCCCAGCCACACTTTCAATCCAAACCCCTCTACCAGACAGAACTTCAAAGTCAGGGCTGCCACACCTTGGACACTTGATATAAGCATGAACCGTTTCAGGGATAAAATGCACAGCCTCCGATGAATCGTCAGACAAAGCTTTTCGGTTAAAAACCCAAAAATGCCCACAAACTCTACATTTCAACTCCGCCTTAACAATTTCAACCTTGAAGCTTGCATTTTCGAGCAGGCCCTTTTTAAGCTGCGAAAGGGCAAACTCAAAAATTTCAATGTCTAACTGCTGCAACTCTCCAACCTTTAACTTCACCTCTCTAATTTCCCCCAAACCCTCCCTTTCCGCAATCTGAAAAACCGATGAAATCACTGCTTCAGCTAAAGCCCACTCATGCATAGGAATGCCTACACACTGCACAATTTAAAAATATTGCAAATCACCTGCCACATCAAACCGTATAACCTTAAAGTTAGAAATTTCGGAAAAAGCTGCACTTTTCACCTTAAAAATCTAAAAATAAAAATAATACAAATTTATAAAAGTCTACGTGGTCCTTTAGGCTTGTACATGCCTTTCCTAAAGCTTTCCATAACTTTAGGTTCTCAAAATATGCAATATCGTTAAGATTCTGATAATCCCTTAACATGCCAGCTTTTAGCGTAGCGTTACTCCCCACTTCACTTTGCGGTTTAGCCTCCTAACCTTTAATGTTGGGTAGGGGTCACCTATTCTCTTATATAAGCTGATTAACAGGCTGCCCTTTTTCCAGCAAACGCCAAAAGCTTCCAAAATCATTCCTCCGAAACCCATTTAGATGGCGTATCCTCGTAACTCCATTCAATTTCGCTTTCAGCTATCTTACTCCAGCAACTCCTGCAAATTGGAAACTTATCACCTCTGAAGAGGACGTAAACCTCTATGTCTGTGTTTCCGCATTCTCCGTTCCAAGGGTTCATGCAGCACTCATACTTCACCATTTTATCCATCTTGTCTCGCTGCGGTTTAGAATAGGCTGTAAAATCGAGCATCTGCGTGCATTTTGCTTTCATATGAGAGGTCAATCTCAACACCTTCAAAAGTAACGTGAAGGGCAGTCTATAAAAAACAACAGGAGAAAAACATTGATTGCCAGGGGGGAGAGATGAGTTAAAGTGAAAATGTATCCTACACATTGAAAAGTGTTTTAAGGATTATGCTGAGCAGGCCATATAGCAATTAGCCAAGTTAAGAATTAACCAGAGTATTGGGCTGGTAAGAAGCTGGCTTATCCTCACGTGCCGCCTGAAGCACTTAAGTTCTCCAAATCTGTGGTTATTAGAGATTTGAGTTTCATATCTGGATTTAAAGGTAAGAATGATGAAACCCTTGAAAATATAAACTGATGCCAAAAACTGAGCTTACATGCTAACAAAAGGGTGCTCCCTTCTTAGTTGAAAACAGCCAGCAAGCACCGTGGTAGTTGCTGGCCTAGCCAGACGCGAATTTCTAATAGAAATAGGTGTAATAGGAGGTATTTCAAGAAACAACAATCCTTAGAAACGCGTTTCAAAGATTTAAGCAAAAATAGCTTAGCCCCTCTTACAGCCAAATTATTTTATCTCAGGAATCTCACGCAAGATTCCATGTTCATTCTTAGCTTTTTTAAGCGCTGCCCTTGCTAATATTCGTGTGGAATCCAGAACCGGTATAACAGAGTGTTCGCTGTTAATTATTAGCGGCAGCTCCGTGCATCCTAGGACTGCAGCGTCACAGCATTCTTTCTGGGCCATTTTCTCCACGATGCGTAAAAGCTTCTCTCTGGATTCATTTTTAATTATGCCGTAAACAAGCTCGTTGAATATTATCTCATTGATGACTTTGCGATGAGCTGCTTCTGGAACAGCGAAGTCTATTCCACATAGCCTCAGCTTTGAGGGGTAAACCTCAGAGTTCATTAGAAGCTCAGTTCCTAATATGGCTAACTTTCCAAATCCCAATTTTTTAGCTTCTCCAGCTACTTCCTCAGCTATGTGAAGCCACGGTACCGGCGACTTCTCAACCACCTTGTCGAAGGCGATGTGAACTGCATTGTCAGGACATATCACAAAACTTGCACCCATACGGGCAAGTTTTTCAGCAGATGCAGCTAAAAGGTTGGCAACCCCTTCCCAGTCGCCATGCTCCATCCTCGCCATATAATCACTGAATGAAAAGGCATGCATCACCACCTCAGGATGGGCATAACGCCTCCCAAGGAATTTCTCACCCTCTGTGCATATAATTTGATAGCATAAGGCTGCCCCAGGAGAACTTACACCAACAATACCTATACGCTTAAGCCCGCCCATAAACTAAATCCACTCTCACAACTTTACTAAATAAAAGTACCTTTAAAATATAATTTTGCCAAAGCATAAAAACAAAATAATACTTGGAATTCACCTCAAAAATAAATAAGCTAAACCAGGTTAAGGTAGAAATACTTTTTCTATAAGGTAGCGGGTCCGCCGGGATTTGAACCCGGGATCTCCGGCTTAGAAGGCCGACGCGCTTTTTGGCTTTATGTGTCCAAGCTGCGCCACGGACCCGCTTCAATACTTTAGTTAAGATAGTACTTTTGAAGGACGTGGCAACTTAAGGCTCATCCCCTTAGGTGGTTGTAGTAGTATGTGAATGTTTTGCAGAATAGGTTCCAGCATTCAACAGCTCTTCTCCATCTTAAAGCCTTATTGTTTTTTAGGTTGACTGTTATTTTGTTGAAGAATATTTTGGTTCTCTGTTTGAATGATGAGAATGTTGATTCTATTAGGCTTCTTAATCCGCGGGTTTGATGGTGATAGGCTAATCCAAGCGTTACGAGGGCGTCTTTTAGCCATGGTGCACTATCCACAATGAATTCGGGTTTGCCCTCACAGTATTTTAAAACGCCTTTAAAGAAGGATTCAGAAGTTAAGAAATTCCTTGTTGGATAAACCCTCATGGATATAAGCTCGTTTCTATCCAAGTCCAAGGCTGAATAAACCCAATACTGCTCGCCATTAACATTGACGCATGTCTCATCAACAGCTATGAAACCTCTAACCTTCCTTTCAGAGGCTATGTTAAGCTTATCCCTAAGCTTAACAACCCACTTCCAAACAGCAGTCTTAGAAACCATGCAAAACTCTGACAGCACCCTAGCCGCCCTCCTAAGGCTCGAAATCTGAAAATACATGGCTAAACCAAGAACCTTAAGGCCTAAAGGCACCTTATTCCTCTCAAAAAGCCTCAGCCGCTCCACCAAACCCCTAACACTAAACATAAAAGAAAACAGATAAAACCCTACAACTTAAGTCTTAAGTTGCCACGTCCCTTTTGAATATAGTTTTACTTTAATACTAGCCTATTCAATGTAGATTGCTGGGCGCCAAGGTTTAGCTAGTGCAGCCCTGTTTTTAGGATCATAGCGACCAAGCTCCTCTTCCTCGTAGACGGTTATTTCTGCCTTAATCTCGTTTTCTAAGAAGGCTTTCGCCTCTTTTAACGCTTCTTTTTCGTTTATGGGTCCTATCTTCATTAGTGTAAGCTTTCTTTCCATTGGCATTCGATTTATTTCTTCTAAAATTTTCGCTGTGAAGTTTCCTACTTCTTTGGCTTTTGCCTTTAGCTCCTTTTCTTTTAAAGCCTCTTTTATTAGACTTTTTTGTTCCAGTTTCTCCTTCGCGGAGTTTTCAAGGGCTTTCAAATAGAGCTTCCACTTCCACTGAGCTGAAGTGTAGTAGTAGACTTTCCGCGGTTTAATGTTTGTAGCTTTTAAAATGTTTAAGGTGTCTTCCAGTAGGTTTTGTATTAGGGTTTCAGTTTCTTCGGCTTTAATGTCTATGCTTTTTTCTTCAGGGGTTGGCCAATTGCTTAGGCATACGAATCCTTCTTCACCCATTATCTCCCATAGTTCCTCGCATATGTGGGGGGTGAAGGGAGCTAGCATTTTTATCTGAGCTTTTAAAACTTCTATTATCACGCTTTTTGATAAGCCTTTTCCGCTTGTCTTTACGCGTTTCTGATACCACTGAAAGTCTTGATCTAATTCATATAGCACAGTGTGTATGGCTTTACGCACTGCAAGCCTTTCCATAGATTCTGTTGCCTTTTTAATGTGATTCTGAAGTCTGCTTAGCATCCATTTGTCAATTGCTTTTAACTCTTCCTTTTCAGGCGTTTCCGTTATCTCCTTTGCCATTTCAGCGATTAGCCTGTAGAGGCGTTCAAGCCTTTCGCGCATGGCTTTAGCAACAGCAGGGCTGAAGTCTGCATCCTGAAGAAGCTCAGCTGTGGATAACACGCTCAGCCTTATGGGGTCTGCCCCATAAACGGCTAAGCCTTCTCTTAATGGTATTATGTTTCCGAATGACTTGCTCATTTTCTCCCCTTCCATCATCACATGGCCGTTTGTCACTATTTGCCTTGGCCAATGGTTTTCCGGAAACACAGCTGTGTGGTTGAATATCATGAAGGTCAGGTGGTTAGGTATAAGCTCATGGGCTGAATGCCTACTGTCAAGAGGGTAGAAGTAGAGGAATTCCCTGCGCATATCTTCAATTATTTCCGCATCCAGCTTTGCTCTTGAAGCGACATCCTCAACATTTCCAACTCCTAAAAACACATAGTCGAAAACCTCGTTTGTCAACTGTTCCGCTTTGATATTATGCCTTTTTATATGTCTAACTACAGTGTAGTATGCCATATAAATAGTGGAGTCTGAAAGGGACTCTATAATCCATTCCGGATCCCATGGAAGCCTAGTGCCTAAACCGGATTTTCGGGCACACGCTTTTTCCCTAAGCCAGTCTATAACGTAATTGTACTCTGATCGAAGCTCTTCGGGGAGTATCCTCATTTTTTCTAGGCATTTGTGGGCTAGGTTTTTCCACTCCCTGTTGCCATAATCTATAAACCACTGGTCTTCGAAAATTTTCACAATACACTCTGTTCCGCAGCGGCATTTAACAGGCCTGTTTAGAAGTTCATACATTGAGGCGGCTTTACCTTGGGCCATCATGTCTTTTTTAACTTCTTCCCTCGCCTCAGCCACTGTTAAACCTGCATATTTCCCTGTGTTATCCTTCATTTTACCGCCATGGAATTCATGTCTATAAACCTCTTTTGTAGCCTCCTCAAGCCTTGGGTCTGTCTGCTCCTTTATGCCCATCTTTTGAACTATTTCGCCTGCAGGTATTTCCCTGTAATTTGGCACGGTAATAATCGCTATTGGACTTATGCCTTCAACATCCCTTGCTGATATTCCGTACTCCTCAATCCTTGAAGGGTCGCTTTTAACATTCTCTAACGCCACATAATCATATGGGGCGTGTCCTGGAACAGACATTACAACGCCTGTGGCGTTATCTGGGTCGACGAAGTCTGCTGGAAGGATTAGAATTTCATCTTCTGTAATTGGGTTTTTAACACGTCTTCCAATGAGGCTTTTTCCATCAAAGATTTCGTGTACATTCACCATGCGATTCTGATATGTTAACTTTTCAGCGCATTTTTGGCTCACTATCCATTTCTCTCCGTCTACAGTGGCTTTCACATATCTTGCTTTCGGGTTTAGCCATATGTTTGTCACGCCGAAAACGGTTTCAGGACGTAGAGTAGCTGTTGGGAGAACCCACTCCTCAAGTTTGAATTTTATAAGGGTGAATTCCCCTATTTCTGGCTCTACATCGCCTTTCGTGTCATGCTGTCCAACAGGGTTGCCGTCTTTAGGGCACCATCCAACAGGGTGGCTTCCACGTTTTATATAGCCATTCTCTCGAAGCTTATGAAACTGCCATTCTATAAAACGGTTATATTGAGGGTCTATTGTGGTGAACTCGCGCCTCCAGTCTATTGAGTATCCTATTTTTTTCATTCCTTCCTTAATCTCTTGATGAAAATATTGAGCCATTGCAAGAGGATCTGTTAAATCCTTAAGTTTATCCCTTGGAACTTTGTAAACGTTTACAAAGTCATCTATCAAATCTTGATCGTTCTCGGCTAAACGTTTAGCCATGGCCAAAACAGGTGTTCCAGTGTAGTGGAAAGCCATTGGAAGTAGAACGTTATAACCCTGCATTCGCATGTAACGTGCATAAACGTCAGCTAAAGTGTAGGTTCTTGCATGACCAATATGTTGTGGAGAGTTAGGATATGGATATGCCACAGTAACATAGAATTTCCGCCTAGAAGGGTCAGGGTTCGCCTCAAAAACTTTAGCTTCATCCCAACGCTTCTGCCATTTCTCCTCGATTTTCTTTAAAAACTCCATGAAAGCTTCTAAACTGTTCTGTCCAGGTTTAAATGTTTTGTTCTCGAAATGTGAGAACTTGATCCCTCAAGTCCAGCACCGCACACAGTTAAATGCAAAACATTATATTAAACTTTTAGGAGCCGTAGATTTGTCGCATAATCGCAAAAGTTCTAAGTGAAAAGGTTAATAACTGAAAATAGGCTAATCAGATTATTGAAAAATTGATTGAGATGGAATTATGCCTGAATTTGACGTCTTCTGGATAATATTTCTTTACATTTTCTTGGCAATGTTTCTCTGGCCCCAGATAAGGCATAAAATGATTCAAGGTGAAAGGATGTCACTTATAAGAAGAATTGAACAGGTCACAGGCTCGCGAGTTATAACAATGATTCACAGACAGGAAAGATTATCTTTATTTGGAATACCGTTCTACCGGTACATTGACATAGAGGACTCTGAACAAGTTTTGAGAGCCATAAGGGCAACGCCGCAGAACACTCCCATAACTTTAATCATCCATACCCCAGGGGGACTAGTTTTAGCAGCGGCACAAATAGCTTTAGCCTTAAAGGGACACCCGAGCAAGAAAACGGTTATAGTTCCACATTATGCAATGAGCGGAGGCACATTGATAGCTATAGCAGCTGATGAAATACAAATGGACCCGTATGCAGTTTTAGGACCTATAGATCCTCAGATTTCAGATCCGAAATTTGGATCAGTTCCAGCTGCTTCAGTTGTTAAAACTGTTCAAACTAAGGGAATGGAAAAAGTGGATGATGAAACACTCATTAAGGCCGATATGGCTGAAAAGGCCATTAGACAGCTTGAAGAACTTGTTGTAGAGTTAACTGAAGACGTTTGGGGAAAAGAAAAAGCTGAAAGCCTTGCAAAAGAGTTAGTTCACGGTAAGTGGACGCATGATTATCCACTTACAACTAAAAAACTTCAAGACCTTGGATTGCCAGTGAAAGTTGGAATCCCCATCGAAGTTTACCGACTTATGGACTTATATCCACAGACGGTTCAAACAAGACCCGGAGTTGAGTTCATTCCCACACCTTACCATGCTCCTCAGAGACAGCAAAGAGAAATGGAAAAATAGCAAATCAATCATGTCCAAAACTTCGCCAATGAAGGGAGAATCTTAAAATCAAGAAGATATGTTAATTATGATATTAAGCGACTGTTTGAGGTTCATAAAGAGGGAATGGGTTAGCCTCTAAATTTGCATTTTCTCTCTTATGTTTTTGCGTTTTTCTTCGGCTAATGGTCCGAACTTTTTGATTCTGTCTGTAAACATTGTGAAGAGTTCTGCTGCCTTTTTATATACTGGGAGTGGAACGTAGCTGTATCTAAGCCTCATGGTTTCTATTCCGTAAGTTGCTATCTCTTTTCCCATGTTAATCATTCGTTTCTTGGAGAATTTTTCGTCTATTTCCTCGCTTCCCTCAATCACTAATACTCCGTCTGCTCCGTAGGCGAAAGCTGTTAGAATGTGCTTTTTTCCAAGGATTGCTGTTGATGGGACAGCTACTATGCGGATGTTTTCCGGATAGTTTACGCGGTCAAGTCCTAAAAAGTCTAAGCCTGTGTACCCCACGTTTTTATCAACGAAGGATATTATTCTAACCTCTTCCGGAGTCTTCTCTGAAAGCAGCCCCTTTATGTTAGCAATTATCTGTTTCGTGGTGGAGTTTTTGAAATCTATGGCTTCCTGAGGGCATTCTGGAATACATGCACCACACCCTATACATTGAAAGGGATCGATTTTGGCTTTTCCATCATATATTGTTATGGCGTTTACAGGGCAAATTTTAACACATTCTCCACAGCCATTACATAATTCAGATATGACAAAAGCCTTTTCAGGGCTTGTCGTCACATAATCGCTTTTAAGGAATAAGGCAGCCCTTGCAGCAGCGCCCAAAGCGTCTGAAACAGTGTCCCGCACATCTTTTGGGCTTAAGGCGCATCCACAGGCAAATATTCCAGTTACAAGGGAATCCACCGGATCAAGTTTTGGATGCTTCTCAGTTATGAACCCGTCCTCTCCTAGGGAAACCTTCATTTTTTCAGAAAGCTCCTTAAGTCCTTCTGGAGGAACCATGGGCGTTGCCAAAGCCACCATGTCAAATTCATCCTCTCTTGTTTCCCCAGTCAACGTGTCTTCAGCCTGAACTACAAGCTTCCCATTGTTGTTTCTCCAGACCTCAGCTACTTTCCCACGGATGAAAACCACGCCGGCTTCCTGATCCCTCCAATAAAGATCTTCATACCCCTTTCCAGTTGCCCTAATATCAGTATAATAAATGGTTACGTCCACTCCAAGCATCTTCTTCAGGACAAAAGCCTGTTTCAAAGCATACATGCAGCAAATTCGGCTGCAGTATGAAACGTGGTTCTTATCTCTCGAACCCGCACATAAAACGATTGCAACATTCCTAACATCGCTTCCATCCGCCCTCTTAACAAAGCCGCCTGTCGGCCCAGTTGCTGATGTAAGCCTCTCCAAATCCATCATGGTTATAACGTCCTTATAGACACCGTATCCATAGTTTTCAAGTTTTGATGCATCGTAAAGCCTATAGCCTGTGGCTAAAATTATGGCGCCAACGTTTAAATCAACAACTTTTCCAGAATCGTTAAGGTTTATAGCCTTAGCTGGACAGTATTGTTCGCATTTCCCACATTTCGTGCAGGCGTTAAAGTCAATGGCATATGCAGATGGAACAGCCTGAGGAAACTCTATGTAAGCAGCCTTCCTTGTGGATAAACCTTCGTTGAATTCTTCTGGAACAGTAACGGGACAAACTTTTGCGCATACACCGCAGCTCCTGCACTTTTCAACGTCAACCCCTCTAGGCTTCATAAAAACTTTTACAGTGTAGTTTCCTGGACGACCGCTTACACCCTCAACCTCAGAGTAGGTATAAAGGTTTACGTTCGGGTTTCTTCCAACCTCAGCCATTCTAGGAGTTAATATGCACTGGGCACAGTCCAGGGTTGGAAAAACCTTGGTAAGCTTAGCCATGTTGCCTCCAATGCTTGGCCTCCTTTCAACAAGGTGGACCTTGTAGCCAAGGTAGCCAAGCTCAAGAGCAGCGGTTATTCCAGCTATGCCTCCGCCAACTATTAGGATTTCCCTTGAACCCTTCTCACTAATAGTCTCTAAAGGTTCAAGTTTTAAGCAACGCTCATAGCCGCCTCTTATTAGGCTTACAGCCTTCTTAGTGGCTTCTGCAGAAGGCTTAGGACCGTGAACCCAAGAGTCCTGCTCTCTAATGTTTACAAATTCAAGCATGTATGGGTTTAACCCAGCTCTTTCTAACACGCTTTGAAAAGTGGCAAGGTGCATTCTAGGAGTACAGGAGGCTACAACAACCCTGTCCAGCTTCTCCTTTTTTATTGCTTCAGCTATCATTTCCTGAGCCGGTTTGGAACAAAGGTATTTATGGTATTTCGCCGTAACCACGTTTTCCCAGTTTTTCACAACTTCAACAACAGCCTTAACGTCAACAACATCTCCAATGTTTCCGCCACACTCACATACAAAAATGCCCATCCTAGGCTTCTCGGCTTTCTCCCTAACTTCTTCCATATTTTAATGTCTCCAACTATTATGATTCTTTTAGACTCATAGAAGGGAAAGGCTTTTAAAATCTTACTCTTCACTTTCAGAAAAAGTGACATAATAATGAAACCCCAAGAGCTTGTTGAAAAGCATAAACTTTTAGAGTGTATACAATGCGGAATGTGCACTGGAAGTTGCCCCGTGGCCAGAAAATCCAACCTCAATATTAGGCGTTACATGAGGGAGGTCTCAGCCCTTGGCAGACTAACAATACATCCTTCAAACGAGCTGTGGAGTTGCACCACATGCGCAACATGCGGAGTCCGCTGTCCTAAGGACCTAAATCCATACGAGTTTCTAATAGATATAAGAAGCATTGCTGTTGAAGCTGGGGATATAGCTCCAACACTAAGGGATGCCCTTGAAAGCATATTTAAAAATGGAAACCCATGGGGTAGAGTCAGGGGTAAACGCTTAGAATGGAGTCAAGAGGTGAATGTTAAGCCTTTCTCCCAAGGTGTAGAATTATTATTTTATGTAGGTTGCACACCGGCCTACGACATGAGAGTTCAAAACGTAGCTAAAAGCCTTGTAAAATGCCTGGAAAAGGCTGGGTTGAACTTCGGAGTTTTAGGATTGGAGGAAAACTGTTGTGGAAGCGAAGTCTACGGCATGGGAGAGAAAGGACTTTTCGATTTTCTAGTTGAAGAAAACATGAAAGTTTTCAACAAATACGGCGTGAAACAACTTGTTACTACCTGCCCCCACGGCTACCACACTTTTAAAAACAGATATGGCCAGAAAAGCTTTGAACCTCAACATCACACACAGCTTTTGGTCAAACTTATTGAAAAAGAAAAATTAACCCCGACAAAGAATTTGAATAAAAAGGTTATTTACCACGACCCATGCTACCTTGGAAAACAAAACAACGTTTATGAGGAACCTCGAAAAGTAATTGAAAGCATTCCTGGGACAAAACTTTTAGAGTTCGACCGCTCGAGAAATAGAAGCCTATGCTGCGAAGGGGGAGGTGGAAGAATGTGGGTTGACATTCCAGGCCTTCGTCTAGCAGAAATAAGAGTTACAAACGCTGTTGAGGCAGGAGCTGAAATACTGGCCGTGGCATGTCCATTCTGCCTTCTAACAATAGAAGACGCTGTTAAAACAACGGGAAACGAGGGGAAAATACAGGTTATGGATATAGCTGAACTTTTAGCACTAGCCTTATAACAGCGTAGGCATAAAATGTCTAAAGATGAAGAATGGATGAACATGTTTATAGATGCCTAAACTGCGGCAGAAGAATCACGAAAGAAGAATGTGAAATACACGATGGCCTATGTCCAGAATGCTACGAGCTAGAAATGGCAGAGCTTAATATGAACCTCGAAGATGATTAAAGCTAAAGTTTGATGGGTTTTGTCAATGGAAAACTGGGAAATAATAATCATAGGGGCTGGACCTGCCGGCTTAACAGCTGGAATTTATGCCGTCAGAAGCGGATTGAAAACCCTAATTCTCGAAGAGAAAACAGCTGGAGGAACAGTTATGGACGCTCCGGTTATAGAGAATTATCCAGGCTTCGAAAGGATAAGCGGATTAGAACTTGCAGAGAAAATGATTACCCAATGTCGAAATCTCGGCGTGGCAATACATGAACTTGAAAAAGTTGAAAGCTTAGATTTGAAGGGCAAGGAGAAAATAGTTAAAACAGCTATAGGCGATTATAGGGCTAAGGCAGTTATAATTGCTTCAGGCACAAGCTACAGCGAACTAGGCGTTCCAGGTGAAAAGGAGTTTAAGGGCAGGGGCGTAAGCCATTGTGGAATATGCGACGGCCCGCTCTTTAAGGGTAAACGGGTCCTCATTGTTGGGGGTGGGAACTCAGCCGTTGCAACGGCCTTATATCTGTCAGAACTAGCGTCACAAGTTAAAGTCGTCCACAGAAGAGAGGCTTTCCGCGCTGAAGAAGCCCGCGTAAAAGCATTGCTGAATAAGGGCAACGTGGAAGTGCTATGGAACACCGAGTTAAAGGAGATAAAAGGCGGAAAAATTGTTGAAAAAGCTGTGCTATTTAACCTAAAAAACAGAGTGGCCCAAGAAACCATGGTAGACGGGGTTTTCATACAGGTTGGAGAAACTCCAAACAGCCAAACAGCTAAAGAAGCTGGAGTTAATGTTGACGAAAACGGCTACATAATAGTAGATGTCCGTCAAAGAACAAACATTCCAGGAGTTTACGCCGCTGGAGATGTCACAAACCATCCCGTTAAACAGGTGGGAACAGCTGTTGGACAAGCTATAACAGCCGCAGTTGAGGCTTACGGCTACATTAAACGCCCATACCACTACAAAGAATAATTTTCAAAGAATTTACAGATTGAATAAGAAAGCTTTTATATATCCATCATAATGAGTTTAGTTTCTATTCATCCACCCACTGCGTAGGATCTTAAAATGTACAAGATAATTAAAAAATCGGAGTTGGCTACAGGCATCAAGCTGATGGAGATTTCAGCTCCAGAAATAGCTGAAAAGGCCCAGCCTGGACAGTTCGTAATTCTACGGGTTGATGAGGAAGGAGAACGTTTCCCCCTAACCCTTGTGGACTGGAACCGTGGTGAGGGAACAATAACTTTGATTTTCCTTGAAGTCGGAGTTTCCACAAGAAAGCTCGGCATGCTAGAAGAAGGTGATGTAATATTGGACGTAGCTGGCCCTCTTGGAAACCCAAGTGAGATAAAACACTTCGGTACCGTATGTGTTGTAGGTGGAGGCGTTGGCACAGCATCAGCATATCCAATAGCGCGGGCGCTTAAAATGGCTGGAAATAGGGTTATTTCGATAGTAGGTGCAAGAACAGCTGGGCTGCTAATACTTGAAGATGAAATGGGTAAGGTTTCAGATGAAGTTCACATATCTACAGATGACGGAACTAAAGGCCAGAAGGGCTTCGTAAGCGAAGTTCTAAAGATGCTTATACAAAAAGGGTACAACTTTAAACTTGTATATGCAATTGGTCCGGCTGTGATGATGAGGGCAGTGGCTGAAGTCACAAGGCCTTATAAAATTCCCACTATTGCAAGTTTAAACTCAATAATGGTTGATGGAATGGGCATGTGTGGAGCTTGCAGAGTAACTGTAGGTGGAGAAACAAAATTTGCATGTGTAGACGGCCCAGAATTTGACGCTCACAAAGTGGATTTCGGAGAGCTTATAAAAAGGCAGATGAGCTTCCTCGCAGAGGAGAAAATGGCCTTAGAAAATTGGGAGAAAAGGAGAAAAGGAGGCGCTCATTAAATGGGTGAACCTACAGCTAAGCCGAAAATTCAGAAGACATGCGTTCAAATGCCGAAACAAGACCCTAAAGTTCGGGCTAAAAACTTTAACGAGGTAGCTTTAGGCTATAATGAAGAGCAAGCCCTAGCTGAAGCAGATAGATGTTTACAATGCAAAAACCCCCCATGCGTAAAGGGATGCCCTGTTGAAATAGAAATCCCAGCCTTCATAAAGCTCCTAAGGGAGAAAAAATACGAAGAGTCCATTAAGAAGATTAAGGAGAAAAACAGCCTCCCAGCCATATGTGGACGAGTGTGCCCCCAAGAAGAACAATGCCAGAAATACTGCACTCTCGGGAAAGTTGGAGATCCTGTCAGCATAGGCCGATTGGAACGCTTTGTAGCTGACTGGGAGAGGGAGAGGGGATTCACCATCCCGGAAAAACTTCCGTCAACAGGTTGGAAAGTAGCAGTTATAGGCGCAGGTCCTGCAGGCTTAACAGTTGCCGCTGACCTAGCTAAACTTGGACATGAAGTTGTAATTTTTGAATCCCTACATCTTCCAGGAGGGGTTCTTATTTACGGAATCCCAGAGTTCCGTCTTCCAAAAAGCATAGTTCAGGCAGAAGTTGAATACATAAAAAAACTCGGCGTTAAAATCCGCACCAACTTTCTAATTGGAAGAACATACACAATCCCAGAGCTTCTAAGCCGCGGCTTCAACGCCGTCTTTATAGGCACAGGAGCTGGACTTCCACAGTTTCTTGGAGTCCCAGGGGAAAACTTGGGAGGAATTTACTCTGCAAATGAGTTTTTAATCAGAGTAAACCTGATGAAAGCCTATAAGTTTCCAGAATATGACACCCCTATAAAGGTTGGAAAAAAGGTTGCAGTCATAGGAGCAGGCAACGTTGCTATGGACTCTGCAAGGTCAGCATTGCGCCTAGGAGCAGAAGAAGTTACAATAGTTTACCGTCGTTCAAGAGAAGAGATGCCGGCGCGTAAAGAGGAAATAGAAAACGCAGAGGAAGAAGGGGTGAAATTCAAGTTTCTCACAACCCCAACGAGGTTTATAGGCGATGAAAAAGGCTGGATCAAACAGATGGAATGCATCCGCATGGAGCTTGGACCCCCAGATGAAAGCGGTAGACGAAGACCTGTCCCGATTGAAGGTTCAGAGTTCATAATGGACGTAGACACAGTTGTAGTTGCAATTGGAAGAACGCCTAACCCTATAATTCAACGCACTACAGAAGGCCTTCAAGTCACAAAATATGGCACAATAGTGACTGATGAAAACGGCAAGACAAGCATTGAAGGAGTATACGCAGGAGGAGACATAGTTACAGGAGAAGCAACGGTTATAAGCGCCATGGGTGCTGGTAAAAGAGCGGCAAGAGCCATACATGAATACTTAATGAGCAAGAAATAGGCATACTACAAACCTTTTCAGTCAACGCGAACCAAGAGCTAACATTTTCAGTTTTCGGTTTATAAAGTTTAAAAGCTGTGTATAACATATAACCTTTAATTTCCGTTTTACTTTAGGATTTCCACGATAACGGTGTCCCAAATTGGTTACTTTGTATTTGGACAAAATTTTTAACCCTGGAAGCGTTGCCGTAGTCGGGGCAAGCGATAGGGAAGGCTCTGTTGGACATGCAATAATGAAAAACTTTATGTCTTCAGGCTTTGAAGGCTTTGTTTATCCTGTAAACATCCGTAAAGACGAGATTTTAGGGTTTAAGGCTTACAAGAGTGTTGAGGAGATTGGGAAACAAGTTGACCTTGCAGTTATAGCAACTCCGGCGAAGACAGTTCCAGAAATTGTTGAACAATGTGGTAGAGCGGGAATAAAGGGGATTATTATAATCTCTGCAGGCTTTAAAGAGGTCGGTCCTGAGGGCAAGGCTCTAGAAGAGGAGCTGTTAGAAATTAAGCGGAAGTATGATTTGAGAATTTTAGGTCCGAACTGTTTAGGAGTAATCCGTCCAAGCGTTAAACTTAACGCCACATTCATAAATAAAATGCCAAAACCAGGTAACATAGCCTTCATATCTCAAAGTGGCGCTTTAGGCGCAGTTGTCCTTGACTGGGCTATTGAGGAAAACATAGGGTTCAGCAACTTTGTCTCTGTAGGCTCCATGATAGACGTGGATTTCGGCGATTTAATAGACTACTTCGGCACAGACCCTAAAACAAGAAGTATTCTAATGTACATTGAAGGAATAAGCGAAGCAAGAAAGTTTATGAGTGCAGCGAGGCACTTTGCAAGAACAAAGCCTATAATTGTGGTTAAAGCTGGAAAATTCAGCGAAAGCGCAAAGGCAGCTGCATCCCACACAGGTTCAATCACGGGAGAAGACGACGTTTACGATGCAGCATTCAAACGTGCAGGCATAGTTCGTGTTGAAGAAATCGCGGACTTATTCAACTGCGCCGAAGTTTTGGAGCTTCAGCCTCTGCCAAAAGGGCCGAAGCTGGCTATAATAACTAACGCTGGCGGTCCAGGGGTAATGGCTACAGATGTCCTAATAGATAGGGGAGGCAAACTTGCAAAGCTTAGCCCAAACACCATGGAAGTTCTGAACAGCGTTCTTCCCCCATACTGGAGTCGAGGCAACCCCATAGACATTTTAGGAGATGCGGGAGCTGACCGTTATAAGGCGGTGTTGGAAGCTTGTTTAAAAGACGAGAATGTAGATGGTGTGCTTGTAATATATACAGCTCAGGCTGTAGCTGAACCGGATGAAATAGCAAGAACCTTGGTTGAAGTCTACAAGAGCGGAAAGTACCTTAATAAAACGGTTTTAACCTCTTTCATGGGTTATGGGGCAGTTGAAGAGGCGAACCGCATTTTAATAGAAAACGGTATTCCAACATACTCCACGCCGGAGCAGGCTGTAAGAACATACCTTTACATGTACCGTTACAAGCGAAACCTTGAACTGCTATACGAAACTCCTGAAGAGCTGCCTTTAGATTTTTACCCTTCAAAACGTCCAATACTGGTCATAATGAGAAATGCAGTTATGGAAAATCGAAATTTGCTCACGGAGGCTGAGGCTAAAAAAGTTTTGGAGTACTATGGCTTGCCAGTTGTAAAGACCTACCCTGCCAAAACAGCCGATGAAGCTGTGGTCATAGCATCCCAAATAGGCTATCCTGTTGTTCTTAAGATCCTCTCTCCACAGATAACTCATAAAACAGAAGTTGGGGGAGTAGCCCTGGACTTAGACAACGAGGCGGAAGTAAGGATAGCGTTTGAAAATATAATTGCACAAGCCAAAGCCCATAACCCAAACGCTGAAATCCTCGGAGTAACAGTTCAGCCTATGATCAAGAAACGCGGATATGAAGTTATAATTGGAGCTAAAAAAGATTCAATTTTCGGGCCTGTAATCCTATTTGGAATGGGCGGGATAGGCGTAGAACTCTTTAAGGATTACTCCATAGGAATCCCTCCTCTAAATCAAACTCTTGCAAGAAGGTTAATGGAAGAGACAAAGGTTTACAAGCTGCTTAAGGGCTACCGAAACCTTCCTCCTGCAAACCTGAAATTATTAGAGGAAATTCTTGTACACTTCTCCCAGATGATTGTAGATTTCCCCCAAATAAACGAGGTAGACATAAACCCCCTGATAATAGACGAAAAAGAGGCCTTTGCTTTAGATGCAAGAATATCCATAGACAAAGATTTAATTTTCAAAAAGGTTGAGCCTCACGAGCATCTTGTAATAAGCCCATATCCAAAGAAGTACGAGATGCTTTGGAAGCTTCGCGACGGAAGAACAGTTCTTTTAAGGCCTATAAAGCCTGAAGATGAACCTCTCTGGCTTGAAATGTTCCAAAACTTCTCTGAAGAATCAATACGTTACAGATTTTTCCAAATAATAAAAGACACACCTCATGAAGTTAGAGTTCGCTACTGCAACATTGACTATGACAGGGAAATAGCCATAGTGGCAGAGCTAAACGAAGGGGACAGGAGAAGAATACTTGGTGTTGTAAGAGTAAGCCTTGAACCTGACAGAAAAAGGGGTGAAATAGCTTTCATCGTGGCAGATCCATGGCAGGGTCTTGGTTTAGGAACAAAAATGGTTGAATACGCCATTGAAATAGCAAAAGAAATGGGCGTGGAAACTCTCTATGCCATAATGCTTCCAGACAACTACCGCGCAATAAACCTAACAAGAAAAATGGGGTTCACCCTTCAAAAACAAGAAGATGGGACAATAAGAGGGATTTTAAATATAAAAGAAGAGGGAGCCTTTAAAAACTGAAAGCTTAAAATTATGCTACTTAAGGATTTGTGGAAAGATGAGCAAACATTGTAAGAGTTTACTCAGGAAGTTTATTTGTGCACAGCTTTTAAGCTCTTAATGGCTTTTATTTTGGCATAGTTTATTTTCTATTTACATTATGAAAATGCGTTAAATTTAAATTATAAATGCAGTATAATCTTGCTTCTAAAATATTTGGAAAGTGGGCTGATGGGAAAGCTTAAAATAGCATTTTACTGGGCAGCAAGCTGTGGAGGATGCGAAATCGCCGTTTTAGACATTAACGAGAAAATCCTCGACGTGATACAATTGGCAGATATAGTTTTCTGGCCTGTAGCCATGGACATAAAATATAAAGACGTTGAGGCTATGCCTGACAAGTATATAGACGTCTGTTTCTTCAACGGAGCCATAAGAACCGAGGAAAACGAGCATATGGCTAAGCTTTTGAGGAGGAAATCGAAATTTCTTGTGGCCTTCGGCTCCTGCGCATGTGATGGCAGTGTAGTCGGTCTTGGAAACTTATGGAACAGGGAGAAAATCTTTGAGAGGGCTTATTTTGAATCACCTTCAACGGTAAATCCTCAGGGCGTAACTCCGCAAACTAGTTTTAAGATTAAACAGGGAGAGCTTGAGCTTCCAGAGTTCTACAACACTGTCAAGACATTAGCGCAGACTGTTGAAGTGGACTACTTCATTTCAGGTTGTCCTCCTCCAGTTTCAAGAATAATTGAGGCTTTAGAGGCTATTTTAAATGGAAAGCTTCCCCAAAAGGGTTCAAGTTTTCTACTTAACAAATCCATATGTGATGAATGCCCCAGGGAGAAAAAGGATAGAAAAATCTCCCATGTTAAAAGGATTTACGAGATAGAAGACGACCTAAAAACATGCTTCTTAGACCAGGGCGTCATATGCATGGGACCAGCCACTCGTGGAGGATGCAGCGCACAATGCTTAAAGGCTAACGTGCCATGCACAGGATGCGGCGGACCAGCACCTAAGGTTTCTGATCAAGGGGCCTCCATGATAAGCGCCTTCGCATCTATAGCCTCAGACCCCAAAGTATTTGAACAAATAGCCGACCCTGTAGGAACCTTTTACAAGTATACCCTTGCAAACTCCACTCTAAGAAGGAGGATTGTTAAATGAAGGAAATAGTTATAAACCCAATAACAAGGCTTGAAGGCCATGGAAAAATAACCATTTTTCTAGACGATGAAGGTTACGTTGACGAGGCTTACTTCCAGGTTCCAGAGCTTCGAGGATTTGAAAAATTCTGCGAGGGTCGAAGAGCTGAAGATCTTCCGATTATAACTACGAGGATTTGTGGAGTATGCCCAGTTGCCCACCACATGGCAGCTGCTAAAGCCCTAGATGCTGCTTTTAATGTTGAGCCTCCTGAGGCTGCTAAGAAGCTTAGGGAGCTTATGTATTGTGGCTATTACATTTATGATCATACTTTGCATTTTTACTATCTTGGCGGTCCA
>JAVZIQ010000007.1:0-40418 GCA_038871175.1 Bathyarchaeia archaeon
ATAAACCCCGATGCAGTGGCTTATCTGAAAAGGAATATTCTACTAAATAGGGTTGAGGGAAAAGTTTATCCAATCCTAGGGGACGCGCGAGAAATAGTCGGGCAAAAGCTTACCTACCAATCTGATAGAGTAATAATGAACTTGCCAGAGAAATCCGTGGAGTTCATTGATGCGGCTTGTAAGGCTTTAAAACCAGAAGGCGGAATAATTCATCTATATAGTTTTATCAGATCTTCTGAACCATTAAATAATTTTAAAGCTCGTTTTAGGGGAAAAATTGAAGAATATGGGAGAAGGGTAGAAGAAATTCTTAACATAAGGTTTGTTCGAGAGACAGCCCCCTACAAATGGCAGGTAGCATTAGATTTGAAGATTAGATAAATTTCAATTTCTCTAGAAAAATTAAAACTAATCATAAGATACGTAAAGTCCTAATTGGAAACGGTTATCTGAAAAGAATCTATTTTAAAGGGCCTGTGCTTTCATTTATGGTTCGGCGAAAGTTTCTGCTATGGATATTGCAATTTAGAAATTTACTACGATGAAAAACCAAAGTAAACCGTATCTAGAAATGCAAATTCACCAACTAAAATAAAAAGTAGTCTGCAAAAACCACTTGGCTTGGTGGCTAAACCTTAACTGAGAGCGTGATGTGTACTTTTTCATTTGGATTTTTAAGTTTTTCCACAAGCTCTCTGGAAAGGTCGAATGCACCTTTGCTTGAATGTATCGCCAATGTTCGGCTGCATATGTAGCTGCTTTTTCTCACAACCATTTCTGTGGGATGCTCTAAAATTAGTAGTGGGCTTCCGTAAGCAGTCACAGTATCCATGGTTCCGCCCGCCTCGATGAGAATGTATAGCTTTGAGTTTTCCCTGCACAAACCATTCTTCAAACTTGAGTTTAGTTCCCGTAAGCCTTTATTAGCCGAAACAGCTATGATGCAATTGCCTCTCTTTGATAAACGATTTTCTTTGGTGATTTCAAATGTTGACCTGTGGGTTGCCTGAATGTTAGCATGACCATAAGCTATAATAGTCTCTGAAATCTCCATAAGGCTTCACCTTTAATGGCTGCAGGCACTATAATTCTTTGAAAAGGTATAGAGCGGTTTTTCCATTTTCGTAAAGCTTATCGTTATATCCACAGATTTTGAAGCCATTTTTAAAGTACAGGTTTAACGCTGGAAAATTGTCAATTCGGGTGTCAAACATGAGAACTCTTGACCCATTTTCCTTTGCATAGCTTTCCATGGTCATTAATAGAGCAGTACCTATACCTCTGCGTCGGCTTTCCGTGTCCGCGAGTAGACATATGACATAGGCACTATTATTCCACCTGTACAAGTGTACACGTGAGTAACCTACAATTTGGCCTTTTTCTTCTGCAACGAAAAACTTACACTTTTCGTTTGGGTTTTTTACATTGAAAAGCGTTTCCAAATTCTCGTTTAAAAGTTCATTGTTTCTTTTGATGAGCTTGATTATATGAGGTAAGTCTTCTAGTGTGGCGGTCCGTATGTTTAACACGTCTATTCCAAAACCTCTATCGAGTCCACTTTTCCGTCGCCGTCTAAGTCTAAGCCTTGAATTACTCTTGCAAAAGTGTCCTCGCCATTGTATTCTCTCAAGGTTTTGTTGCAGAAGTTTGTTAAGGCTAAAACGCATGCTTTTGTGCCCACAGCCTTATTTCCAGCCAAAACTATAACGTGTTTCGTTGCATCCCAGGGATTTATGATTCTTGCCACTAATCCAACGGCGTCTGCCGTATAAACCTGCGATGTCCTCCTTGAAACAAGACCCCCAAACAAGAAGCCTTGTTCTGAAGGCTTCATCTCAAACTTCAAAGGCAAATATTCATTTAACTCCTGTGTTAAAAGATTTGTTCCAGGTCCTCCGACTAAAATCATGTTATTTTTTTCCTCTTTCTCCGCTTTCACGTCAACATCAAGTTTCACAGAGAAATCTTCAGGCATACGAGTGAACTGTCCCAGAAAGAAGGCCAAATGAGAGGCGTAATGGCCATCCCTTGCACTTGTCCTGAAGGGCCCATGCGGAAGGGGGCTTCCAACTATAATTTTGCCGTTAAATACGCCGTCTTCTCTTACAAAAACTTTGAAAAATCTTTGAACGGGCTCGCTTAGGCTTTGAAGAGGCAGCATCTCCATTATTTTGTAGCCCTGAGGTAGCTCTATACCAAAAGCAGTTGAAGTTGCTTTGTAATATTTTGCCGTAACTCCCTTTTTCTCCTCTTGCCTTGTTATGGTAATAGCTCCCGCCTTTGCAAGTTTCCTTATGTGATAGTAAACCTTCTGCTCATGGACTTCAAGCATTTTTGCAATTTCAATAGGATACATTTCTCTTTTAGAAAGCATTGTTAAAATCCTCCAGCTAAGCTTGTCCAGCATCATTTTAAGCTTTTCAGGATCGTCGATCATTTTGATTTCCTTAAACCTGTGCATTCTTTCCTCTTCGCTAAGAAGTAAAAGCTTTTTTGACATGGCTTTTCATGATCATAAAAGTCATTCTTTGATTAAAGTTTTATTCGACCTTTTAAATGTCGAGCCATCTGCAAACAGCATTATTCAAAGAGCATAAGCCCGTAATAAGCTACTCAAAAGGTTCTCCGAAGCACCAGAGAGAACTTGTTAAAATGTATAGCATTACCTTAGGAAGAAGTATTTAAGAAAGGAGAATAAAAATGACGTTTGCATATAGTTTAACAATAGCAGTTTTACGAAAATTAGTTATAGAGGGGCAAGTATGCCGTAGGAAAATATTTGCAGAAAAAGAATCTTCAAACTGAATAGTTATTTGATAATGAAGAGGGAGCTTGATGAGAAGTTATAAATTTTTTAATAACTTTAAAAAATTGTTATTTATTTACTCTTTTATTCATTTATATAATGCAGGGGTAAAGTTGATAAAAATTTTATGATTTTAAAAATTTTCCATTAACAACGCTTTTTAATGATAAAGCAGCTTATTAAGGCTTGTGGAATGTCGCCAGTGAGGCATTATAATGTGCGGTATCTTTGGATGCATTCTTAAAGATGGAGTGGCTGCGCCTGTAATATACCAGGCCCTTAAAAGGCTTGAATATAGAGGCTATGACTCTGTTGGTGAGGCAACTGTATATGAGGGAAAACTGCACATAAAGAAGGATAGCGGTAAAATAGATGATGTTCATAGGGTCCACAACCTTGAAGATCTGCCTGGACGCATAGGTTTGGGGCATACAAGGTGGGCTACTCATGGGGCTCCTTTGATGGTTAACGCTCACCCTCACACTGACTGTGAGGGTAAAATAGCTGTGGTTCATAATGGAATAATCGAAAACTTTGCTGAGCTTAAGGTTGAGTTGGAAAATAAAGGCCATGTTTTTAAATCTAAAACAGATACAGAGGTTGTTCCCCACCTAATTGAAGATGCTTTAAGAAATAATCCCTCTCTAAGCCTTACAGAGGCTGTTCTTGAAAGCGTCCGAAGGCTTTCTGGTTCTTATGCTCTGGCTGTAATTTCGCCAAAGGAGCCTGAGAAAATTGTTTGCGCCAGGTATGAAAGCCCCCTTGTCGTAGGGCTAGGTGAAAATGCAGTTTACTTTGCTTCAGATATCCCTGCCTTCTTACCCTTAACAAATAAGGCGCTTATAGTTGAAAATGGAGAATTAGTAATTCTGTCAGTGGACGGCGTTACCATTAAAAAAATTTCCGATGGAAGCCAAGTTACAAGAGAACCTAAAATCATCGACTGGACGCCTGAAATGGCTATCAAGCAGGGTTATCCCCATTTTATGTTGAAAGAGATATATGAGCAGCCAGCCTGTTTGAGAAACACTTTGAGGCTGCAAGAACACTATCTTGACTTGATGGCGACATTTCTGGATAGAGGCAGAGAAGTGTTCCTTGTAGCCTGTGGCACCTCCTATCATGCATGTTTAGCTGCATCTTACATGTTTTCCAAACTGGCTTTTCTCGCCACATATCCCGTTATAGCTTCAGAATTCATAGAGCAACATGGGAAATCAGTAAATATTGATAGCACAATTCTTGCTGTAAGCCAATCAGGAGAAACAGCTGACACATTGGCAGCGATACATGCAGCACATCAAAGAGCGGCAACAATCCTTGGATTAACAAACGTTATAGGATCAACTCTTACCAGAATTTCAAGGGTTTATATATGCCAGCAGTCAGGTCCAGAAATAGGCGTAGCGGCCACGAAGACTTTCACTTCTCAACTTTCGGTTTTGGCTCAACTCGCCCTAAGACTTGCTAAAAAGAGGGGCAAGATATCGCAGGATGAAATGGACCATTTAGAAATTAAGTTGAAGCAGCTTCCAGACCTTGTGGAAACAGTAATAAAAACTCAGGAGGAGAAGGTTCAGCATATCGCTAAAAAGTATAAGGATGAGAAAATATTCTTCTTCCTTGGCCGTGGGATAAGCACAGCGACAGCCTATGAGGGAAGATTGAAATTAATGGAAATAGCTTATGTACCGGCTATAGCATTTCCGGCAGGCGAAAGCAAACACGGCCCAATAAGCCTTATAGAAAAAGGTTTCCCTGTAATTTTCATCTGTCCAAAAGATGAAACTTACAAGACTATTATAGGTAATATTATGGAGATGAAGGCTAGAGGAGCCTCAGTAATAGCTCTCATAGAGGAAGGCGATGAGGAGGTCAAAAGGCTTGCCGATGATTATGTTGAAGTGCCTAGGGGAGTTCCAGATGTCCTATCGCCCATCCCCTTTGTTGTGCCGCTGCAACTATTAGCTTACCATATTGCTGTTGAGAGAGGATACGATCCTGACAAACCTAGAAATCTGGCGAAGTCAGTAACTGTAAAGTGAAAGGCAAATTTCACGCCGTGTTGAAATGCATATTTGTTAAATGCCTATTTCGACAATATACTATGTAGGTGTAAATGTTGGAAAGAGAATGGGAAAAACTCATTGAAAGTTTGATGAGGGAAGGGATACTGCGCTCTCCAGCTGTTATAAGGGCTATGCGTTCAGTGCCCCGGGCAAAGTTTCTACCCGAGAACATGCAAGCATACAGCTCTGTTGATACTCCTCTTCCAATTGGATTCGGGCAGACTGTTTCGGCGCCACATGGCTAAGCTTCAGGCTTGGCTAGGCGAAACATGGTTGCAATAATGAATGAAGCCCTCCAATTGGAAGTTGGACACAAAGTGCTTGAGGTAGGCGCGGGGTCTGGATGGCATGCTGCAACAATTGCTGAAATTGTTGCTCCAAGTGACGTCCCAAGAAGTGAGTGGGGCCACGTCTTCACCGTTGAAATAATTGAGGGCTTAGCTGATTTCGCAAGGAAAAATATAATGAAAAATGGCTATGGAGACCGCGTTACAATATTTTGCTCAGACGGATCTTTAGGTTTTCCTAGAAAGGCTCCCTACGACAGAATCCTCGTCACAGCCGCAGCTCCGGATATTCCGAAACCATTAATAGAACAGCTAAAAAACGGAGGAGTAATGCTAATTCCTGTTGGAAGCGTTCACTTATTTCAAAGTCTAATAAAAGTTACAAAAATTGACGGAAAGATCAGTAAAGAAAACCTCGGCGGAGTCGCCTTTGTCCCATTAACTGGTCGTTACGGACATAGAATCTGATAATTTTCATCCCAAACCTCTAAAGGTTAAGCTATTAAAGACTTTTCAGTTTCATGCTCCATTTCAGATTAAAAAGTCACATATGTCACTTATATAATGGCGCTTGTATAAATGAAATGTTCCGTAGTCTTGAATTGATAAAAGGCTCTTTATAGAAACCATTTTTCTAAAGTTGTTTTTCCCTTAACTTTTGTTATCCCTTTATGCATTTTCTCTAAAGCTTTTCGAACACGATCTTCAGAGAAATCTCTTTCTCCGCATATAAACGCCACGACACCTTCAACATCTGGCTCCCTCCACTCTATCTCATAATTATCCGTCACTTTAGGGTTAAGAAAAATCTCTCTGATCTTAACAGGATTCGCTGGAAAATCAGCATTTTTCAATAACGGTAAAACATTTTCAAGATTTCCATGCACTTTTATGAGCTCTAAAGCCTTTTTCGGGCCTACGCCCTTAACGCCTTCCGGGTTAAAGTCTGTTCCAACAAGAATCCCTATGTCAATTAACTGCTCACGTGTGATTTCAAATGTTTTCAGAATTTGTTCAAGTTCAACAACTTCGGGAATAACCTCGATGTAAACGTTTTTCCCTGGAAGCTTTCTTCTACCCGAAATTGTAACGTTTCTAACAAGTTTAGGCGCGCCAAAAAGCAAACTGTCGTAATCTTGGCTAGCGCAATAATCTGCGTCACCACGCTTAACAACATGAGCTGCTTGGGCTTCCCCCTCACTTGGGGCTTGAATCCAAGGAATTCCCATCAAGTCTAGTAGGCGTTTGCTGTCTTCAGCCATGTAGTCTTTAAGGCTTGCTGTAGCCTGCGCGTACATGCGTGCCTCTTCAATTCTGCCCTCCCTTAATGCACGCTCATACTTTATTAAGGCTTCTTCTTTTGCTTTCATGCGTCTCTTGATTTCCACCTCTTTCAATGCTGGAGGTATCCCGTCGAAAACGTAGATAGGCTTTATTCCCAACTCTACGAGGTTGCTTGTTCTATAAAGTAAGCCGCTTAAGTGGCTTGTTATTCTACCGCTGCCATTTTTTAAAGGCGTGCCATCTGGCTGTCGAATTATAGCTAAAAACTGGTAAAGGGCATTGTAGGCGTCTATAGCTATAGACTTCCCACTTAAATCCTCAAGTTTTACAGGAGTTTTCGGAACTAGATCTCTGAGGTTAACACCCAAACCTTTACGCGCCTAAACTAAAAAGCATTTCCAAACCATAAAAGCTTTGCATTTTCAAATCTAACCCATACCAGAGAAGATATAAGGAAGCTTAACAATACACCACTAATCCTATAGAGGGATAACTATGGCTGAAAAGACCGAAGCAATAACCCTTGTTACATGCACAAGCTGTGGAAAGCCAATTCCACCAGGAGCAGAGGCCACAAAATTTCTATGCCCAAACTGTGGGGAAATTTTAATAAGACGATGCATTAAATGCAGAAAGTTCGGTAGACAATACAAATGCCCAAAATGCGGCTTTATTGGACCCTAGGGACATTTAGTGGACCCTGAAAAGTAAGGTTTTTCTGAGTGAAATGTGGCAACTTAGGACTACCTCTTAGGTTGTTGTTAGGTAGTAATTTTTGCAGAATTTATTCCAGCAATCCACAATCCCTTTTCAATCTTAAAGCTTTGTTGTCTGCAGGTGTGATATTTGAAAGTATGGCATTCTTAGTGTCTTGTTGTTGGCGTAGGTGCCCCTTTTATGGAGAAAATTTAAGTCTCGGAGGGAACTCCTAAGGAATTACGATTAACTTAGTAGTTGGATGGGCTTCGTAACTCTCTTTCCATGAATACCATGTAAAAGACAAAAAATGGAGAAGTCTATTAGCCCCCTTTGAGGGTTACATGTACGCTAGAGCTTCTGGAAGTAAGGTTCTATTAAAATTTAACATCATGGCGAACGCTGGCAATTACCATTCAATAGGATAAAAGCCTCTCGCTACATCTAAGCGGGTCTGTTGTTGCCCTCCCTCCACTAGTTGCATTACTTTTGCGTCTCGATAGAATTTCTCCAAGTCATAATCGTAGGCTATTCCATATGAACCCATCAGCTCCATCGCCTTGTTTATAACCCAAAGGGCTTGGTCGCAGGCGTATATCTTAGCCGCGGATATTCTTGCAGCCATAGAAGGGGATCCCCATCTTCCATATATTTCAGGATGATCAGCCATCCAAGCAGTTTGTAAATTATAAGCCCTAGCTGTTTCGATGGCGATCGCCATGTCCGCTATTATGCTGGCATGAAGCGAATGTTCCCTAACTGGTTTTACAATTCTCCTTTCTTTCGTGTAATTTAATATAATTTCTAAGGCGGCTTGCGCAGCTCCCACCATTTGACCGGCAACATAGAGTCGAGCAATACACATATCATGGAATATTTTTGCAGCCTCACCTCCTGGTCCAGCTACACAATAGCGTTTTGGAACCCTCACATCATCATAGAAAATTTCAGTGTTAATGTCGGTCCAGCACAACCCCATTTTCTGTATCGGCTTACCAACAGATAAACCGGGGGTTCCAGCTGGAACATATATTAAAACTATTCCCTCATCTCCTTTTTGCGGGTCAACGGTACATACTGTGAAATATACTATGTCAGCATCGCCTGAATTGCAGGGCCAAATCTTTTGTCCATTTATTACCCATTCATCCCCTTCAAGTCTGGCTATCGTTTTTATGGTTCTGCCATGCATTCCAGGATCTACTATGTTGCACCCGCCTTCTGGTTCAGTTATGGCTACACAGGACAGATGCGGTTCATCGTCAAGGAGCTTGTCCTTAAACAGTTCTTCTATTAAATCCATTCGATTAGCTACCATGGCGGGGTACATCGCCCAAGCCGTTATGTCCATACCCATCCAAAAATAAATGTCTCCCCGGGAAAGTTCTTCGTCAATAATATAACCAGTTATTGAGGAGGTGTTCCCCAACCCTCCCATTTCAGTTGGAAGACGAAGCTTTTGAAGCCCTAGGTCTACCATACCTTTAAGAATCCTTTTACGAGTTTCTGCTGCGAGTTTTTCATCGCGTTGCCATCCACCCTCCAAATCTTTACGGCGCGGTATAACTTCCTTATCAACGAATTCATGCACAGCCTTCGCCACTTGCAAATTCTCTTCGCTTACAATCGCTTTCAAAAATTTCTTTTTAACATCAAACATTTCCCACAAGAAAATAAACCTCCTTGTCGTTTGAATAAGCGTCTATTATTTATTTTTCGCTTTCCTTCCAGGATGTGGCAACTTAAGCCTCAAGTTGTAGGTTTTATCTGTTTTCTTTTATGTTTAGTGTTAGGGGCTTGGTTGGGCCGTTGAGGCTTTTTGAGAGGAATAGGATTCCGTTAGGCTTAAAGTTCTTGGTTTAGCCGTATACTTCCAAATTTCAAATATTAGAAGGACGGCTAGGGTGTTATCTGAATACTGTAGGGTTTCTAAGATTGCTGTTTGGATAGTGGGTTGTTAAGCTTAGGGATAAGTTAAAAATACTTCTGAATGGAAGGCTAGGCGTTTTATCGCTGTTGATGAGACAGGCGTTAAGGTAAACGGCGAATATTATTGGTTTTACTCAGCCTTAGACTTTAATAGAAACGAACTCTTTTCTATGAGGGTTTGTTCAGCAAGGAATTACCTAACCTCAGAATCCTTCTTTAAGAGCGTTTTAAAATGCTGTAAGGGTAAACCCGAATTCATTGTGGATAGGGCTCAGTGGCTGAAGGACGCTCTAATAACTTTTAGATTAGCCTACAACCATCAAACCCGCGGATTAAGAAGCCTAATAGAATCAACATTCCCATCATTCAAACAACGCACAAAAATATTCTTCAAAAAAATAACAGTCAACCTGAAACATAATACGGCTTTAAGATGGAGAAGGGCTGTGGAATGCTGGAACCAATTCTGCAAAACATTCACACTACTACAACCACCTAAGAGGGTAAGCCTTAAGTTGCCACTCTCCCTTCCATATAAATAAAATTTAAAAGTGTTTTTTATTGAGTGGATACGTTGAAGGTGAAAGGTTATGATTCTTTTCTCCTCGAAGTCAGAGATTACGAACTTTACAGGTCCCCTAGAGGAATTTTCAAATCTTTAAACATTTCTTTTCAACCATAGGAAGAGATACATTTCAACCGTTAACATTTTATATATAATATACCCAATTTAATTGGGTGTTTTCAATGGTCGATGTAATCAACATGCTGAGCAATATGCTTCAAACTATAATTAACGCGATTCCAAGCGTAATCGCCGCAATTATTGTGGTAATAATAGGCTACGTTGTAGGTTCAGTCGTTGGAAAAGCAGTAAACAAAATTGTCGAGAAAGTCGGAATTGAAAAAACCTTTGACCAAACATCGTCCGGTAAGGCATTTAGGGCTTCAGGTTTAGACTTATCAAATCTGGTCGGAGGAATAGTCAAAGCCTTCATAATTGTTCTTTCAATAGTTTTGGCGGTTCAGATACTAAACATAGGCGGAACGTTCGGCGCCTACTTGGTTGATGTCGCAAACTACCTGCCACGACTGCTCGGCGGGATTCTCATAATAATACTTGGCTCCGTATTCGTTGAATTCTTAACGTCATTTATCGGCAGAATAATTCGCCCGATTTTTCCAGCTGCAAAGGTTGAGATTGCCGACATGCTTAGGAACCTTCTGTTAATAGGTTTAATTGCCTTTATACTCTTGCTAGGCCTTGACACAATGCTTTTGTCAGGAAGCACTGTCTACCCCTTAATATTGGGTTTTGTTATAATCGCGGCAGGCATATCCCTAACCGACGGCCTCATTAAGTCCATCACGGATGACCACGCAGAGTTCAGAGAAGTTGCAGGATACGCAAAATTTGTGTTATACGCTATATTCTTAATAATAGGTGCAGGGGCCATATTCGCCACTTACCCAGGGGTAACAAACATTGTAGCCAACATTTCTTGGGCTTTCGCAGTAGCTCTTGGAGTAATGCTTATCCCAATAGCCTACGCCATCACCAGAATGACGTTAAAAGAGTCAAAGTAAACCTCTTTTAACCTCCCATTTTTATTTTGAAATTGCCATGTAAAATTTTCCGTTTAATGCGTTATAAAGGTAGAAAGTTTTTCTCATATTCCACCACAAACATTTTAAGAACCTTTTTAGTTTAGAACTGAAGGAAAGGCTTTGAAATCGATTAAAAGAATAGTGGATGAAGATTCTATAGAGGCAGTAAACGTTCAATTTGTTAGATCTGGGTTTGTTAGGGTCTTAAGGTGGAAACCTTTATGGGAAGCGTTATAATCTCTTACAAAATTTTTCCAGTGGACATAACCGTGAACTTTGAGGATTTAAAAAAGAAAATTGAGGCCTCGCTGCCGGAATTCGCTTCTATTTATGGTTATGGCGAGGAGCCAATAGCATTCGGGCTTAACGCCCTCATATGTGCTATTAAAATTCCAGAAGATAAGACAGGTGTACTTGAGGAGCTGGAAAATAGACTTGGGCAGATAAGCGACATAAGTCAAGTTCAAACATTGATGGTTAGAAGGACAAGCAGATAAGTTAAAACCTATATATAGGTATTATAATTGATTCGTAAGAGAGCTCGTTTATAGAAGGGTTTTAGGTGAGTGAAGTTCAGCTTCGTGTTGGAGATGCGAGACAAAGGGATGTTGGAAGAGGCATAGCTCGAATAGACCAGAGGGCTATGCAGAAGCTTGGCATAAGCGCAGGTGACGTCATTGAGATAGTTGGCAAGAGGACCACTTCAGCTATTGCATGGCCAGCCTACAGTGAAGATCAAAACCGTGACATAATAAGGATAGATGGGTTTACACGCAAGAACGCAGGTGTGGCAATAAACGAATACGTCGTTATACGGCCGGCGAAAGTTAAAGAGGCTATAAACGTGACCTTGGCACCTGTCGACATGAGGCTAAATGTGGACGAAGATTTCACAAATTTTGTTAGGAACAGGCTTATGGAAAGAACCCTTGT
This sequence comes from Bathyarchaeia archaeon, assembly GCA_038871175.1. GTDB lineage: Archaea > Thermoproteota > Bathyarchaeia > Bathyarchaeales > Bathycorpusculaceae > JAVZIQ01. The sequence continues at coordinate 11,613 of JAVZIQ010000007.1, forward strand.
TGAAGGTGACACAACCCTTGTCATGATGCTTGGACACGCCATCCCCTTCGTCGTTACAAAAACCCGCCCCCACGGCATTGTTAAAGTCACAGCTGAGACTAAGTTAACCATTCTAAGTGAACCAGCCCCAGAAGGGAAGGGTGTGCCTAGAACAACTTACGAAGACATAGGAGGCCTACATGAGGAGATTCAAAGAGTAAGGGAGATGGTTGAGCTTCCTCTCAGGCATCCTGAACTGTTTCAAAGGCTGGGAATAGAGCCTCCGAAAGGAGTTCTTCTACACGGACCTCCAGGCTGCGGTAAGACCCTTTTAGCAAGGGCTGTGGCGAACGAGTCAGAGGCCAACTTCTTTTCCATAAATGGACCGGAAATAATGAGCAAGTTCTACGGAGAATCTGAGGCTAGGCTTAGGGAAATATTCCAGCAAGCCCAGCAGAATGCACCAAGCATTATATTTATCGACGAGTTAGACGCAATAGCTCCTAAACGTGAAGAAGTCACAGGCGAAGTTGAGAGGCGTGTCGTGGCACAATTATTGGCTTTAATGGACGGTCTATCAGGAAGGGGAAACGTTATAGTAATAGGAGCCACAAACAGACCTGGAGCATTAGACCCAGCGCTTCGTAGACCTGGAAGATTCGACAGAGAAATCGAAATAGGAGTTCCCGACAAGCAGGGAAGACATGAAATCCTCCAAATTCACACTCGAGGAATGCCCCTGGCTGAAGATGTGGATTTAAAAAAGCTGGCTGAAATCACGCATGGCTATACAGGCGCAGACTTGGCAGCTCTATGCAGAGAAACAGCCATGAAGGCTTTAAGGCGTTATCTTCCCCAGATAAACTTGGAAGAGGAACGTATACCCCCAGAAGTTTTAGAGAGAATGGAGGTTAAAATGGAAGACTTTTTGAACGCGTACAAGGAGATTACGCCTACGGCAATGCGGGAAGTATACGTTGAAGTGCCCACAGTCCACTGGGATGACATAGGAGGATTGGAGTCAGTTAAACAAGAGCTTAAAGAAGCTGTTGAATGGCCGATGAAAAACCCTGAAATATTCAAAAGAATGGGCATAAGGCCGCCTAAAGGAATACTTCTTTACGGTCCTCCAGGCTGCGGTAAGACATTGTTGGCTAGGGCTGTGGCAACTGAAAGTGGAGCTAACTTCATATCCATAAAGGGACCGGAAATCTTTTCCAAATGGGTTGGGGAGTCTGAAAAGGCTATAAGGGAAGTTTTTAGAAAAGCTAGAATGGCAGCTCCTGCAGTAATATTCTTCGACGAAATAGATTCGCTTGTCCCCAGAAGGGGTTTAGGCTTTGCCGACAGCGGCGTAACTGAACGCGTCATAAGCCAGCTTTTAACAGAAATGGATGGCATCTTAACATTAGAAGACGTTGTTGTTATTGCAGCTACCAACAGGCCTGACATAGTCGACCCTGCAGTCCTCCGTCCAGGCAGATTTGATAGACTAATATACGTACCTGAACCTGACGATAAGGGGAGGCTCCAAATATTCAAAATATACACGAGTAAAATGCCTTTAGCAGGGGATGTAAACTTGGAATATCTAAACACGATAACTAGAAACTATTCAGGAGCGGATATAGAGGCTTTATGCAGAGAAGCAGCAATGCAAGCCCTACGTAGAGACATAAACTCCAAAGAGGTTTCAATGAGGGATTTTGAGGAAGCCTTGAAAAGGATGGGGCCATCCCTAACGCCAGACATGGAAAAATGGTACAAAAGCTTCATGCAGCAAGTCAGACAGGTGCAGAAGCCCGCTACGCCTGTGGCTTAGGAGATAAGTTGTGCCAGCAACAAAAATTTGGAAAACCATTCCAGCCTACTACGTGATTCTGGAAATCCTGAAAAAGAAAGGTGCAATGTCAGATGCTGAGCTATTCGAATATTTTAATGAAGAGTATAAAGATCTAGGATTTAAAGACTTCAACCAGCTGCTGATGAAGCTTGAAATCGCTGGAAAAATAAGGACAACATCGCTGGCCAGGGGTAAGAAAAGAGTAGAACTTGTGGCATAAACCAAGCCTTATCCCTCAATTTTATCCTTAGTGCTTTAGATGGAAAACTTTCAGGAAGTTGCAGTTATTGGGGGTGGGCCAGCAGGCTCATTTTGCGCCCTAAAACTGGCCGAAAAAGGGGTAGAGGCAGCTGTTTTCGAAGAGCACAAGGAGATTGGTATTCCATGCCACTGCCCAGGACATTTAAGCATTAACGGTTTGAAACGTTTAGGGTTGTGGCCCCTCCCAAAAAACATCGTGGAAAACGTTTTTCGCGGTGCAAAATTTTACACATCAAAAGGAGAAGAGCTTAATGTGCGATTTGAATCTCCAGTAACATGCGTTGTCAACCGCCCTTTATTTGACAAGTTCATCGCCTCAGCAGCGGAGAAATTGGGAGTCAAATATTATTTGAACTCTAAAGTTGCCTCAATCGGTGACCACGACGGGCAAACAAGAAAACTCATAATAAACCAAGGCAAGAATAAAATCGAATTTTCAGCTAGAATTGTGGTTGATGCCGAGGGAGCAATCTCAAAGATACTTAGGCAAGCTGGTTTAACTCCGGCTAGTTGGAAAGGTTTTGTTTATGGTGTCCATGCAGAAGTTGAGGGGGTTAAAGATGTTGAACCTGACGTTGTTCAAGTTTTTCTTGGAAGAGGCTATGCCCCCGGATTCTATGCTTGGCTAATTCCTAAGGATGATGGAAGGGCTAAAGTTGGATTAGCGGCTAACTCTGAAAATCCAAGGAAGCTCTTGCGAAAATTTATATTCAGACATCCAATAGCCTCCGTTATACTGCAAAGGGCGAGTATTTTACAAGAGGCGTATCATCCCATATCTTTGGGTGGGCCTGTGAAAAAGGCTTACCTAAACGGGTTTCTGGTTGTCGGCGATGCAGCGTCCCAAGTTAAGCCAACAACGGGTGGAGGGGTGATAGTTGGTCTGAACTGTGCGAAGATAGCTGCAGAGGTGATTACACAAGCTCTGCAATGTAAGAGTTATTCAGAAAGATTTTTAAGGGAATATCAAAGGCGGTATATTAAACTTTTAGGATTTGATTTTAAAGTAATGCTTAAAATTAGAAAAGCTCTTGATAGAATGCGTGATGAAAAGCTAGATGCTGCAATAAAGACTTGCCGAAAATTCCACCTTGAAGATGCCTTAAAGAATATTAAGGAAATAGATTTCCAAGGGCGAGGTTTCCTTAAAGCGTGTCGAAATCTTAGAATCATAGCTTCACTACCATTCCTCTTAAGAACCTATATCTCCTCAATAAATTATAAAACATTAATGTAGGCTGAAAGTATGGGAGATTTCCGACACAAGCAGGTTATCATATTTCGATCAGATTTAAAACTTGGTAAAGGGAAAATCGCCGCCCAAGCCGGACACGCAGCAGTTTCAGCCGCAGAGGAAGCTCGCAATCGGAAAAAGGAATGGTGGGATGCATGGCTTAATGAAGGCCAATGTAAAGTTGTTGTTAAAGTAAAAAGCGAAAGGGAACTTTTGACTTTGGAAAGGCAGGCAAAGGAATTAGCTTTGCCATGCGCGTTGATAGTTGACCATGGTCTAACCCAAATTCCGCCTGGAACAATAACATGTTTAGCCATAGGACCCGCTCCATCTGAGAAGGTTGACAAAATTACAGGAAATCTTCCACTTTTATAATTTTGAGGCATAACCCTTGAAAATTTCAAAGCTGGAAAAAAGCCTAGGGATAGAAGTTTACGCAACCCACTCGAAAGGTGTGGGAGGCGTCATAAGGCAGTTCTGCGAGGATTTTCAAGTTCAAGAAATACTTGTTAATGGTTCAAAGGCTGAACTGTCTTTTTCTTTCGGCGACGTTAAGATTCCAGTTTCACACCCCCATCAAATGGGAAGTCATTTACTTTGCCTTCTAATTAAGCGAAACTGGGATACCTTCCAACTTCTGGAAAGTCTAGCGAGGCAGCTCAGCATAAGCCCAAAAAAGATTCAAATTGCAGGAATAAAGGATGCTAAGGCTGTAACGGCTCAACACATTACAATTGAGGGCGTAAAACCGGAAGACGTGAAAGGGGTTAGAATTAAAGATGCGGAAATCCAACCGATAAGCTATTTTAGAGGCAGACTTTCAGCCTATTTCCTCCTTGGTAATTCGTTTAAAATAACTATTCGCTCCTTAAGTCAGAGTAAGGCGTTCATTAGGCGAAGTATTACTGACACAGTGCAGGAGCTTGAAGCCGTAGGCGGCTTACCTAACTTTTTCGGACATCAGCGTTTCGGGACAATACGTCCAATAACCCACCTTGTTGGAAAAGCATTGGTTAAGGGGGATTTTCGGAAGGCTGCAATGCTTTTCCTTGCAAAGGCATTCCCTAACGAGCATTTAGAATCCAAGCAAGCCCGTGAAGAGCTATATAAAACTCAAGATTTTAAACAAGCTTTGAAAAGCTTTCCCAAAAGCCTCTATTATGAGCGTTTAATGCTTCTGCATCTGACCAAAAATCCTGAGGATTACATTGGAGCTTTCAGGAGGCTTCCCAGCCGACTTCGCGTTCTCTTTCCACAAGCCTATCAAGCCTATCTCTTTAATAGGTTTCTCAGCAGAAGAATTGCTTTAGGGCTTCCACTCAACAAGGTTGAAATTGGAGATTACGCAGTGAAACTTGACAGCTCAGGTCTACCCACTATGGATGGCTGCATTGTAGACGAGGCAACTTTACACGAAATTAGAAGAGAAATGACTTCTGGAAGGATGTGTTTAGCCATTCCTCTGGTTGGTTTTAGACGGCATCTTTCAGGAGGGATACAAGGTGAAATTGAAAAATTTATATTGGAAGAGGAAGGCGTAGCCTTGGAGGGCTTTAAGGTGAAAGGTATGCCAGAATTAAGCCTTAAAGGGGGAATGCGGATAGCTTTAACCCCCCTTAAAGATTTCGAAATAGAGGAAATATCAAAGGATCAAGCTAATCCCTTTAAAAACAGGGTGAAGTTGAACTTTACACTGCGACGGGGAGCCTACGCCACAGTATTCTTAAGGGAACTTATGAAACCCCGTAACCCAATTAAAGCTGGTTTTTAGCACCATTTTTTCATTATTTTTTCAGCTTTGTCCAAAAGCTCTTTTTTCATATTTTTTGGCAGGACAACGTTTGCTGCGTATTGATGTCCATCTGCTATTCCAAAATCTTTAGAGGCTTCTTCCAAGAGGTTTACTGCCCCAGGCATTCTACCTTCCTCGATAAGTTTTTGCATTTGTTTTGGCACACGCACTGAAGCTTTTGAAAAATCTCCCTTCATTCTCCCCCAATTCGGTATTTCAGGAGGCACGTTTACAAATCCTAAAATGTACTTGTTCGGATTTATAAGGCGCATTTGATAGGATAAAAACGAGCAAAATTGACCTATTACCTTTGTTCCCATACCAGTGTAAAAGTCTTCAGCGTCAAACCATTGTATGTGCTCGGTTTCCTTTAACCTCTCCCTATATAACCTTCCTAAAAGCTTTCGGTTAACCTCTTTGCGCTTCGACTCCCAAAGGTTGATTTTTCCCTCTATTTCTTTATTAATTCCCTCCAAACACGCTTTAATCCCAAGGTTAGGTCCCCCTTCATAGTAGCCTACAGCCCCCAAAATCTGAAGTTTCGAAAATAATGTTTCCATATTAACTTTTAACTTTTCAATCTGCAAAGTTTTACCACGCTGCTGAATTGTTCCAGTTTTAATAGCCTCATCTAAGACCATTCTATTAATTGATTTGAAGCCTTCAGGTATCTCGCAGCTCCCAACTATGGCTAAATACGCCAAGTCTTGGTTATCTTTGTTTAGAGCTTTTGCAAAAAGGTAACAGCATGTAGCGCCTGAAAAGTCTGTTTCACCTTTGAAGCCAAAATTTTCCAAGTTTAGGTCATAAACCTTCGGGTCACATGCCTTTTTTGAGTCATGGTGGTCCAGTATTATTGTTAGGTTTCGTTCCCTGTTATATTTTGAAATTAGGTCAGCATGAGAGGACCCTATATCAACATAAAAAATTGTCATTTTCTCTTTTGAATGTAAGTCAGCGATAACTTCTGTGTAAACCTTTTCCAAACATAAAGGTTTGGTTGCAATTCCCTCCCTTTCTAAAGCCTTCATCGTTATTGCCGCTGAACATAAACCGTCAGCGTCATCATGGTGAACGATAACTGCTTCTTTTGGCTTTTGTTTCCTCAAAACAGCGGCAACTTGATCGGCGTATTGGCTGAAATCCTCTAATGGCATATTGAGACCTATCCAATTATCTTTAAGAGATCTGAACGCGTTATTATCCCAATAACCTTTCTGTTTTTCGCAACTAACACTCCTTGACGCCTTTCAAGCAGTGGTTTTATAGCGTTAACGGCTGTGTCTTCTGAGACCATCGGTAAAGGGGGATCCATAATATTTCCAACACTCTCTTTTGCAATGTTTGACCCTAAGTTCCTTATTATGCCCTCTTCTGTTATTGTTCCAACAACTTTATTTCCGTCAATAACGGGCATTTGGGAAATGGCGTTTCTAACCATAACTTCACTAACCTTTATTACGCTATCTTCTGGTTTTGCGAAAAGCACACCTCTGCTCATTATGTCTTTACATTTCCTTTCTTTGCTTTCAGTTAAAACCTGTAAAATTTTGTTCACTGTGGAGAGTCTAGGGTCAACTTTTCCCTGCTCTATTTTAGCTATATGTGCCTGAGAAATTCCTACAAGTTCAGCTAGTTTCTTCTGGCTTAACTTTGCATCTATTCTTAACTTTCTAAGCATGGAGCCTGTGACAGCCATATAACCACCAGTTATAATACAATATAAAATTAATGCAGCAAAATATATATGTGATATCGCGCATAAACAGAGAAACTTAACGATTAGAGGGATATACTTGCGAAATATAATCGTTGAAAAACTGAAGCAGACACCTCTTGAACAGCAGAGGCTTGAAATAGTTGAAAGAAAAGGTCTAGGCCATCCGGACTACATATGCGATGCGGTTATGGAAAAAATCTCTCAGCGGTTAAGCAAAGAGTATGTTGAGCGAACAGGCAGTATACTACACCATAATGTGGACAAGTCCTTACTTGTCGCTGGACAGTCAGAGTTCAAGTTTGGAGGAGGCTACGTTAAACAGCCCATGCTTTTTGTGTTTGGCGATAGGGCAACATCAAAGTTTGATGATTTAAAAATAGATGTTGAGGAAATAGCTGTAAACGTTGCAAAGGAATGGTTTAAGAAGAACATGCGTTTTGTTGATCCGGATAAGCACGTAAAATACCAGGTAGAGCTAAAGCCTGGATCCGCTGGACTTGTAGACATTTTCAAGCGGAAGGGAAAAGTTTTAGGCGCCAATGACACTTCAGCAGCTGTTGGTTATGCTCCCATGACTAGAACCGAAAAAATAGTTTTAAAAACTGAGCAGTTTCTGAATTCTAAGGAGTTTAAACAGCGTTTTCCAGAGTCCGGGGAAGATATAAAAGTTATGGGATTGAGGAACAACAACAACCTTAACTTAACAATTTCAATGGCCTTTGTTGATCGGTACATAAAAAGCGAAGAAGATTACTTTGAGAAAAAGGGCAAAGTGCTTGAAGAAATTCGAAAGTTTGTATATTCAAATTCACAGTTTGAAAACATAAACGTTCAACTAAACACCTTAGATGCGCAGGGAAGAGGCTTAGATGGATTATACCTGACTGTTTTAGGAACAAGCGCTGACAGCGGGGACTCAGGCCAAGTTGGAAGAGGAAACCGTGTTAATGGTTTAATATCCCTTAACAGGCCGTTCTGCTCCGAGGCAGCTGCCGGTAAAAACCCAGTGAGCCATGTAGGCAAGATATACAACGTCTTAACCTTCAAGGTTGCTCAACATGTTTACGAGGAAGTACAGGAGCTTGAAGAAGTCTACATTTGGCTCCTAAGCGAAATTGGGCGTCCAATAGACCAGCCTGCGGTTGCAGCAGCCCAGGTGGTGGTGAAAGAAAACAACTCTTTAGACAGGGTTAAACACAACATAGCTGCAGTTTTAGAATATGAACTCGAAAACATAGATAAATTCTGTATGGAACTGGCTGAGGGCAAAATTTCCATATGCTAATTATTCTTCCATTTCTGCTTTCAATTAAATGTATAAAATGCTTTAAATTTCTAAAGATATAAATAGATGCAGGGTTGTGGGAGAAAATGGAGAACAGCGATAAGCTGCCCATATCCGAATTCTACAAAGTTGTTGATCACATCACACTTTTTAAAAATGAAAGGTGGTGGGAAGCCATTGTTGTCTTCGAGTCTTTTGGAAAGCGGTCCATCGGCCTATACCTTTGGCAAAAACGCAGCGGAGTATGGAAAAGAAAGCACAAGTTTAACATAAGAAATTTAGAAGAATGGAACAAGATTAAAAATGCCATAGAGAAACTCGCCCCAAAGCTTACATTAAGGTGACTTCCTCAGCATTTCTCATATCTTATTGATGATTGCAGAGTTCGAATATTTCTGTTAATGAAATGTTTTATTAGTTCAGATTAGCATTTTAACTTTGAGGACCATGTCCAGAGGGCTTAAAAAGCTTTTAGAGGAATTAGCATGCGGGAGGGCTCCAGGGCCAGCCACCACGTTTTCAGCACTGCATATTTTGAGGGTAATAGAGCTTGTGGCGGAAAGGCCTGTGGGAAGAAAAAAGCTTGCTGAAGAATTAAAAGTTGGACCTGGTGCTGTACGCACGATAATAGGCAGATTAGTAAAGGCTGGGTTATTAACAACGTCAAAGGCAGGGTGTGGGCTGACAAGCCGCGGATTAAAACTTTGGAAAGATTATAACGGATTTTTTGGTGGCAAATTTAGAATGGAAAAAAGTTGCCTGATGCCTGAAAGTTGCACATTTGCAATTTTAATTAAAAACTGTGGGCACAAAGTTAAAAACGGTATTGAGCAACGTGATGCAGCTGTGAAAGTTGGCGCAAAAAGTGTTACGACAATTACTTATAAGAGCGGACGTTTTATAATACCCTCAGTAAGCGATGACGTTGCAAGGGATTTTCCAAACATTATAAACCAGTTAGTTAACCTTTTTCATCCAGAGGATAACGATGTTATAATAATTGGAGGCGCTGAAAGTTCAGATCTGGCTGAGTATGGAGCCATAGCCGCTGCATGGACTCTTCTCAACGACTGCTAGGTTAATATGTGTATTTATCTCCCCCTGCGAGTATGCGCTCCAGAGCCATGTTAAAGTTAACCATGCCCTCGTTTGTTTTTGCAGATACTGGTAATAGCAGGAATTTTAGGCCAAGCTGGTAAATTGCTTTCATCATGTTTCTGCTTAAAATGCGCCTTGTCCCTTCAAGCTTTTGTTCTATGGCGTATTCGAGAGCTTTCGGATCTGCCGACCAGTCCACAATTTTGTTAACATCCTCTTGGGAGAGTAGATCGCATTTTGAAAGTACGTGCAACTGCGGAATCAAGAAACGATTGTAAACGGCCGCTGAAAGAAACAGATTCGATACATAGTTAAGGGGGTTTAAAGAGAAAACTGCATCAAACAAGTATACAATTACTTTAGGCTCTCTCGTAAGTTCATGTGCTATGTAAGGGCCGCTTGCTCTGAAAGCAAACAACTCCATCTGCCCAGGAGTGTCAACTAAAACGATATCCGACTTCAAATCTTCAATTTCCCTTGAAATTTTTTCCAACTCCTCCGCAAGCATGTCAGCGGCCATTATTAGTGCTCCATTAGGCCCTAACCCATACTCATCCATAATCTTATCAACACTCACATAGTCGCGGGCGTCAACATCAGGCGAATAGGGCAACGTTAAAGCCCCAGGGTCAAGATTCACCACAGCCACATCCTGCTTTGACATTCTAAGCCACTCACTAAATGCTGCAGTAAGCAGAGACTTGCCTGACCCAGCGGTTCCAATAATAAACACGATGAACATTATGACATCCCTCTCAAGAGATGGCACAATTAAAAACAACATTTTATCGGTAAAAGCTTTTGCTAGAGATCCCTCGGACTCATATCTTCCTATAGTTAAAACCGTTTACAAAAAGGCCAAATGAGCTGTAAAACCTATTATACGCTACAGAAGTGTTTAAGCTGAGAAGATGAACGATGCAATAAATTTTATGTTTCTATCAATTGCATAATGGATCTTATAACAATTTTTGGTTTCAGGGTTGCTTCAGGAACCCGGATTTTCAATCATCATATTCAGTGTCTAGCCTGACCCTCATCGCAACCAAAGTAAAATATTTTTTGATTTGAATAAAAGTTTCGTTCATCTGAGTTTAAACTTAACTTTCCCGCCTTTATCCTTTATCAACTTGGATAGTTGGACTATTGCTTTGCCAAGTCTATCCTTAGCCTCTTTTGAATTTTTAGCTGTTGTTGAGAGATGAATTTCAATATGTGGGTGTTTCTCTGCGCCTCTAGGATGGGATTTTACATACACATACGGGTTCTCTTTCATAGCCAATTCTATTAATGGAGCTAAAGATGACTCGAAAACCCCGTCTGCATATATGCTTGTTTCGTAGAATGTGGCATCTCCAGCCTCCCTCCTGATAAGGGAAATTAAAGACTCGTCGAATATGGCTTCCATCTCTGATGGAACGCCTGGCAGCGCAACCAAATAAGTTTCATCAATTTTTATTAATACTCCTGGCGCTGTACCCGCAGGGTTCGGCAGGGGTTCAGCTCCCTCTGGAAGTTTTGCCATTTTAACTCTATGAGGAGTCATCTCAGGAGCATCTATTTTTCCAGCGCTGGCAAGAGCTTCATATTTTTCCCTCACCATTTTTAGGGCTTTTTCGTTAACTTCCAACTTTCGATTCAGGGCTTTTGCTACGCCTTCCAAAGTTTTATCATCAAATGTTGGTCCAAGGCCTCCTGTTGTTATAATAAACTTTGGTTTTCTTTTCAAGGCATCTTGTAAAGCGTTTGCAATTTCTTGAACATCATCGCCAATCGTCGTTATTCTTTTAACGTTCACTCCTAGAGCTGTTGCACCCTTTGCAAGCCACTGAGCGTTTGTATTCAACGTTTTGCCTATTAAAAGCTCGTTGCCCACACATATTATTTCCATATCTGCACCCATGTCACAACACCTACGCGTGCACTATCCGCACATTATTTTCTTCTGCTAAACCTAATAATAGAATTCTCTCATAAATCCCTCTTTTTTATCTTCAGCGGAGCCCATAGAGTTCGAACTTTATAGTTGCAGCAGATTTTTAAAATAGGATTGCAATATGCTTTATCTAAACTGTTGATTAGCGACCAAATTTAAGTTGTAGTAGTTAAGTTGTAATAGTTTAAAAGTTAAGGTTTGGCTTTTCAAGGTTTGGTTTCTTTATTCACCATTAGGGTGTGGATGCTTTTTGGGTGAGGTCTCTGAGTACTTTTTCAAACTCCTTGATGTATCTCTCCTTGCTTTGATAGGACGGTAACTCTCTTTCCATCGTTTTTAAATTGTGCGTTATTATGGGCAACCAGTGATATGGGATTGATATAAGGACGGAACCTTCTGGGAAGAGGCGCCTCGCCCTCATGCCGTGAACCATCTCCGGAATCAAGAAGTTCACCTTTCCCGTTTTAAACGGATAGATGTATATCCAGGCACATCCCATTACTGGAGTGGTTTTAGAGACGTATAACTCTCCAGTGGAATATGCCATCGCCCTCATTACGACTTCCGATTGGGCTGTGGTTGATGTAATTATTAAAACGTCAGGGTCAAAAGGTATGTTGGTCAACTTAGAGAATGCAACGTAGTTAACAACGTTTCTTTCAAACTTTGGAACATGCTGATAGAAAATATAATTTGCCCTAGGCTCCTGAAATATCCCTAATCTTGGTCCAATCTGTCCGCTCTCTGCAAAAGAAGCCATTTCCTCCATCCCAAGCAAAAACTTCCCTACACAGGTTTCATGGTTTTCCCTTGAGAAATAAAATGGCTCATTTGAATTCTGAGCTTCTACCAATAACTCGCAAAAAGAAAGCCTTTTATCCTGAGACAACTTCTTCGTCTTTTCTGGCTTGAAAAACAGAAACTTAACACCCACCGGCGATCTTGCAAAATTAAGTTCGTTAAATATGGCTAAATCAACATTTGGAGATTTCATTTTTATCTGAAAAATTATGGTTGGGGCGGTTTATATTTTTAATGCAAGTGCCTCGGCTGAAAACTCTTCTGTGGCCTTTTTTGCCTACAACAAATTTATGAACATGAAATACAAAGAGATATATAGGAACCTCAAAGTGAATTACATGACTTGCTATTTTAGGCGTCTTCATCAGATTTTCCAAAAAGCAGGAATAGAAGTTACAAAGGAAAATAAACAGAAAATTGACAAAATTATTCATGACCTTGTTAATGTCAGCTACAAAAATTGTCCGGTTACGCGGAGAGAAGTGAAAAAGAGGATAGCTGAAGACGAAGAGAACTTTGTTACAAAGCTGAGGATCGCATGGAAAACACGAGGGTAGCAATCTTTAAGTTTCCGCGTTAAAAGACAAATAATAGTCATTCCGATATAGTAATGGTAAATGTTGTTAAACGTGTGTCTTTACGGCAAACCTTTATATGGAGCTTTTTGGGTATTATCGGGACCGTGCAAAAACTGCTTTTGCACAGTATAATCTAAAAGGAGTTGAAAAAGTAAATGTCAAGTAGAGAAATGAACAAGGCAGTTTGTTCTGACTGTGGGGCGGAATGCGAAGTTCCCTTCGTTCCAGACCCAAGTAGACCAGTTTACTGCCGAGAGTGCTGGATGAAAAGAAGAAATCAAAGACGTAGGTATTAGTTTACATTACCCTTCATTTAACAATTCTTCGCACATTATAAACCGAAAATTCTCTGTTAAGGCTTTTGTATGCTTTGCTAGCTCAAAAGTTTTTCTTTTCCACTTTTTGTAAACTCAGAGCTCCATTGACTTACCAAAGGATAAGACATTGAAATACCATTTAAAAGAGTTCTGTGGGATGTCAACGAATATTAAGCCTCAAAAGCCTCAAAGGCATAGAAATTTACATGAACAATGAAGAAGCAATCTTAAAACGCTTCGAAAATGTTCACGTTAAAGTAGCACAGGCACTAGAAGAAATTAAAGATCTATTAGAAGTTGGCTTCGGATATGTATGCACAAAAGTCGGTTTAATTTTCTTCTAAAAACGCAACTAACATGGCGTAAACTATGAAAAAGTATTTATTTTCTGCGAATTTCAACTATTTTTTCTTGCTAAGCCACCACTTTAAGTATTCTTTTCTACGTCTTTCTTTTTCCTCTTCTCCAGTTTCAAATGGAGGCCTAAGCTTTTCTTTTAACTCTATTAGTTCTTGCTGTGTTACTGATAATCCACAGCTTTGGCAGACGAAATGTTTTGTAGCTGTCATGTAAAGCATTTCTCCTCCGCATTCTGGGCAATATGGCATCTTCAACCCCTTTCGGGTTAGTAGTGGGCGGGCTTTAAGAAATAGCTTTCGATGCAGATTTTATGTTATGAAGTTTTCGAGTTTGGCTTCTTGAGCTAATTTTATGGCTTTATCCATTTCATCCCTTATCAATCTTCTTCTCAGTTCAGGGATTTCGTATGCACGCCATTCAGGCCTGTACTGGAACATTATGTTCACCCTTGTATTTCTCCCTAGATTTTCAGCTACCCAGTTTACAATGGGTTCCGTACAGCATTCCAAGTGATTTGGCAAGACAAGAACGCGGATTATGAGGTTTCCGTTCTTATTGGCCAGTGAGTGGTTATATGTGCAAACTTTCCAATAGTTTGGGGCCTCAGAAATACGTGTTGCGCATTCTCCAGGTCCATATTTGAAGTCGAGTAGGTAAACATCGGCGAACCCTGCGAGAAGCTGAGCTGTCTCTGGGCTATAATATGTGTTTGAGTTCCATACTACTGGTACGTTTGTCTCCACGTTTTTAAAGACTTCCAGCCAATGCATAAGCCAGGGGGTTGGCTCTCCGCCAACGAGGTTTACATTTCTGCAGCCGCTATTTCTAAGGTTTTCAACCTCCCTGGCAAGTTTTTCCACTGTGAAGGGTTCCCCTTTTTCAACCCACTGAGAAATCGTCCAGTTTTGGCAGTGTTTACACCGCATTGTACAACCCATAGTAAAAATTGTCCCTGAAGGTACAAGTTCAGGTTCTTCGCCTAGATGCTCAAAAATGCTTGAAACATAAATGGTGTCTCCACACTTGCAAAAGCCCAATTCGCCTTTAAGCCTATCAACTCCGCATTTGCGGAAACAGAAGTGGCAATTTTCCAGCATATGCCTTGCGATTTGAATCTTCAGATCCAGATAAGACTTTTCCGGGGTAGGCATTTCCTCCAATTTTTTCTCTTTTGAATCTATCTCCTCTTCAAGCTTGTAGAATGAGTTTGTTAGCTCTTTATGTTTTTCCCAAAGCTCTTCAATGGATGAATCTTCTTTAAAGCAGACCGCAAGCTTTTTGGCTATCATAAACTTTGCCGGCTTCTCATCCTGTGCAACATCGAAGTATCTTGCTAAACTTTTTCGGGCTTTGATGTCTTTTAAAACATTTACAGCGTCTGGACGTATAAGCCTCCACATTTGTTTCAGCCCCTTGGTCAGATTTTAAAAGAGGGCATAAGGATATGTGTAGCCACCCGCGTATAATTTGCCTCGAATTGGGATTTCACGGCTGCACACTGGGCACTGCATATTCTTTGTCAAATTCCACTTTGTGATTTCAAAGCTGAAACGTTTGATTAAAAGCTCGTTGCAATTTGGACAGTAAGTGTTTTCAGCTGGGTGTCCTGGAACATTGCCTATATATACAAAGTTTAAACCGGCACTTTTAGCAGCTGCATAGGCCTTTTCTAACGTTTCAATAGAGGTTGATGGAATTGTTGTAAGTTGATAGTCAGGGTGGAAACGTAGTAAATGGAATGGTGTGTCTTCTCCAAGGTTATCCCTTATCCATTTTGCCAAATCCCTTACTTTTTCAATCGAATCCCCTATTTTAGGAACAACAAGATTTGTTATTTCTATGTGAATGTCGTTTCTCTTCATCTCTTTCAAAGATTCATAAATAGGCTCTACGGAGGGAACTGCTGAAAAATTCTTGTAAAACTCCGGGTCTCCGCCTCCTTTAAAATCAACTGTTGCCGCATCTAGGTACGGTGCTATAACTTTTACAGCTTCAAGCGTCATGTAACCGTTAGTTACAAAGGTGTTGAAGAACCCTACTTGTCGGGCAAGTCTAGCTGTCTCATAAGCATATTCAAAGAAAATTGTAGGTTCAGTGTATGTATAGCTTATTCCTTGGCATCCATTATCCCTAGTGGCTTTAACAACATCCGCTGGTGGAAAATCTCTGCCAGCTATCTTCCTTTCCTGGCTTATCATCCAGTTGTCGCAGAACTGACAGCGGAAGTTGCATCCCACAGTAGCGATTGACATGACAGAAGCGCCTGGATTAAAATGTGAAAGAGGCTTTTTCCCAATGGGATCCACACATGCAGATATAGCTTTTCCATAAACAAGAGTATAGAGAATTCCCTCCTCATTCTTCCTAACTAAACAGAATCCTGCTCCTCCATTATTTATTGTGCACCTTCTACCGCACAGGTTACACTTTACTTTTCTATCCCCTATTTTTTCATATAACATTGCTTCATGCATGAATACTCCCCTGCAACACGAAGACATTCACAGTTAAGGCTATCCCCATTCTCAGGGCTTTTCCTTTGTGCCTTCATATATAATCTGGCATTTCCAAGCCTTCAGTCTTTCGCTTTACAACCAATGTTGCATGGTTGATTAGTGCAGCTTAACTTCAAAGACAAAAGGCGGTGAGTAAGTTTTCACTTCCGCATCCACTTTAAATAGTTCTTGAAGGAGACCTGCCCAAACTTCAACTTCATTAATGATGGGAGACTTTATCAAGATGTACTTGTCTTTAAGGTTTAAGTCTCCGAAACCTTGAATTCTTAAGCGTTTGAAAACCTCCGGCCAATTTTCCCTTAGGAATGTTTGAATTCCGAAGCTTGCCTCTAAAGAAACTCTTATTACTTCTCCCATTTTTCTTCCAACTTCCCTGAACTTTTCTTCAGGGATATTTTTAACTAAAATGTTAATCAGCTCAACATTTAGTAGGGCTATACGGCTTATCCCACAATAATATTCGCCTGGAAACCGCCATTCGTAGATTGTCAAGCTTCTATAAATTTCCAGCATTTTAGATATTAAGGATTTAATGCCTGGCTCTTTTCCTTCCCGGATTAATTTGTCAACATACTCTCGGTCTTCCTTTTCTAGAATTATGGTTGTTCTTTTCGCTAGAGTGTCACCTTCCAGTGTTTTATCCTGCGGCAAGTTTTTTTTCTGCATATCTAATATATCTCCAAACATATTTTATATGCTTTACTTATAGTTAATCAACCGAATACTTTTTAACCTTCCCATTTAACTTTATTTTGCCGATGAAGAGCCTAAAAGCTGAGTAGATGATGCTCCCTGGGGTATCTGAGGCCCAAAAGGTTAAGAGATAATTTTGTTCTTAATCAAAAACAAAATTAAAGCTAGACCAGCTACAAACAAAATGAAGCCAGAAACCATTGAATAGGCATAGTTAATGTCTAATGCTTTAGAAAATATTAGAACTAGGTATGTGGGGCCTGCAAAAGTCAATAACGCAGCTAAAACCGTGAGAAAAGTTCTCCAAAAATTCGAGGTTAATTTCAGTTTTGAAGTTTTCGCTGCCAGTTTTCTTTTCTCGCTCAAGTTTTCCACTTTCCTAAATTTTATATAGATTTATAGATCTCTATTATAACCCTTCCCTCACCTCGTATCCTAAAGCTTTTGTTAGAAGCTTAAAAACTGAGAAGCCTGCACCCCGGTCGGCTCCGAACCCGGTTGTTGCTCCGAGTAGGCATGCGCCTTCCAACCCGTTTTCCTTTGCAATTCCAAGCATCAGCCCTGTAGCCCCAACAATTCTTCCCCTATATATGCCAGCTCCTTTCTCCGCAAACTCCCTAACAAGCCTAGGTGAAGTAGCAGCTACGTAGACCTCGTTCTTATTCTCTGAACTTGGAACCCCGCCCATTGTTATAACTAAACTGCAGTCATATTTTATGGCGAATTTAACTATATCTCCACACAAATCGTAATGAGCAACAACATCCTCAAAGGAGGGCTGGGTGTCTCCAGTCATTATTATGAAATCGTTCTTCTCCATGGAAGAGGCATAAAACTGATATTTTGGCAGTTGACAAACTCCGTCGGGATCTACTGAAACATAGTCTGGGAAAAATGGGGCATATAGTTCTGCAAAGGGTTTTGCTCCGCAGAACTTTATTAGGAGGTATGCTGCGATCTTTCCAACATTTCCAATTCCTGGCAAACCCTGCACAAAAATTGGGCTTTTAAGAATTGGGTTGAAAAGCTCGCGGATGTAGGGTTTATCCATATCAAGCTAACCAAACCCGATAAAGCAAAATAAATTATAAACCTTTCTAGCTTACTTATACGTCATGCAATAAGTGGTAGAAGAGACGCAAAAATATTCTCTTTAAGACTTTGTAGGTTCATATTATTCATTTATTGCAACGATTATTTTAAGATTGTTTTGGAGATAAGCCAAAACTAGGGGAAATCTCTTGAATAGTGCGACAGCAAAACTTTTTTTGTCAATATGTAAGATGACCCTGCCCAAAGCCATAGAAGAGATAGTTTAAAATATCCAGTTTTTTTAAACCTTCTCATTGAAACGTATCCTTTCGCCTCTGGAACAAAGGATATTTTGCCGTATTCTCTTAGCCTTAAAGATAAGTCCACATCCTCGCAGCACGCGTGATCTTCAGCATAGCCTCCAACTTTTTGAAAAGCCGCTTTCTTGACGGCCACAGCTGTTCCTAACCTGCTAAAGCAAGGCAAATGAATATTTCTAAGGAAAAAGTTTGACAACTCCTCTTTGGCATAGGCCAACCAAGATTTTAACCCTCCCTCTTCAGGGAGAAGATCACCGTAAGCGGCTACAACTTCGCCATTGAAAGTATGCGGCAAAATAGTTTCAACCCAATTTGGTGCGAGAACAACATCTGCATCTACAAAAAGAAGAATATCTCCATTTGCTGATTTCGCCCCCAGATTCCTGCCAACAGGCATTATACAGTTTTGTATAATTATTTTATCAACGTATTTTTCAGCGATATTTACAGTTTCATCCTGCGAATTTGAATCCACTAAAATTATTTCCTTATTGTTGTATGTCTGGTCATTCAAAGCTTTTAAACAAGGCTCTATATAGCCTTCTTCATTAAGGGTTGTAACTATTATTGAAACGAGATTCCGCATGCTTGTTGCCTTCGAATCTCTGGCAGCAATATGTTTCAGTATAGCTCTCTAGATAATTAAAAATTTTTCAAACAAACCTGCAAAGAAAAATGTAAAAAACAGTTATTTTCATCACCAATTTATTTATCAAAGCACCCGAAGACTGAACGAGTAAAACGGTTTAGAATAAATGTTAAAGGAAATTTCCTGAAGACTATTGCTTTACGAATTTGAAACACGTGTACTTTCTATTAAAAATTTAAAGGAATTGTAAAATGCTTAAAATTATTAAGGTATATGCTGAAAAGCTAAAATGTTTCGGTTATGAAAGGTTGGTGTATGCCTAGTTAAAGGAAGATTGCTTATAAGTTTGCAGAATACATGGATGTTGCCGCCTAAAAAGATTTAAGAAAGTTATGGTTCAGCATACAAGTAGCGGGGTGGGGTAGCCAGATGGCGACGAATAGCGCTATTTCGTCGCCAGGTAAAGATTAACCCGCTGGGCTCATAACCCAGAGATCGGTCGTTCAAATCGACCCCCCGCTACTATAACTCTTATAGGCTTGCTAAAGAATGATATTGTGATTGTGCCGCGGCACTTTTTAAGCGTGCAATTTATTAGTTTGGGCATTTTCTTTTAAGGCTTATTATATCAAGAGAAAATTATAATAGATCAGCCTACTTTTGTCATAATAAGTGGGATGTATGCAGGTAGACATCCTTGAGAACGCGTTTCTCGAGGTTGCAGTTAATCCTTTTTTAAAATACTTTGTTAGTCGGTTTGATAGGGAATGCCCTTTAGACGGTAATCTCCTTCTAAATTCTTTAAAGGATTTTCTTGGTGAGCATACATCTTTATGTCCGACGTGTAGGCATTTAAGCCAAAGAATCGCTAAGCCCTTCTATAACATTGGAAGTCTTATATTAAGGGCTGATAAGGATTTCATGAGGAAGCAGTTTATCAAAGACCGTTACGGAGGGGCTTGGTTTAAGGGTTTTGGATTAATGATGAAAGGCATCGAAAAGTATGGTGTACATGTGCCTTTTGTGCCTGCAGGGCCTTTTGAGGTAGTGTGGAACTTTACATATCTCTGCAATTTGAAGTGTAAACACTGTTATGAGGATGCTGGTGGAGGAAAACGCAGGGAACTTTCAAAGGATGAGGCCAAGCGGGTTATAGATATGCTTTCAAAGGTTGCTGGCGTCGGCTTGCCGGCGCTGTCCTTTAGCGGAGGTGAACCCCTTGCAAGGAGGGACTTCTTCGAGGTGGCGGCTTATGCTAAAAGGCATATTCCCTATATAAGCATAGCCTCAAACGGCACTTTACTCACAAAGGATAATGCCAGAAAGGTTAAGGATGCTGGCGTGGATTATGTGGAGATAAGCATAGACGGAGCTTCCTCCCAAGTGCATGACGATTTTAGAGGTATACCTGGAGCTTTCGAAAAAGCAATTGAAGGAGTTAAAAACTGTATTGAAGAGGGCATAGACACGTGCATAGCAACAGTCCTCCATAGAGACAACCTAGCAGAAACAGAGAAAATACTTCAGCTGGCGAAAGAGCTTAATGTGCGGTTCATGCATTTCAACTATATCCCCACTGGAAGGGCTAAGACGCATATTGAACTGGACTTAACACCAGAACAAAGACTACACGTTTTGCAAACAATCGGTAAAGAGATTATCAGCTTATACCTGAAGGCTAAAGAGGAGGAGTTGAAAGCTGGAAAGTCAAATGTTAAAGTGGACAGATTTTTCAGCACATGCCCACAATACGCAAGCGTAACAAAAAAGCTCTCAGAGGAAATGGGCCACAAGTTCATGGTTGAAGCTCACTACGCTGCAAAGAAAGGGGTGGAAAACGTAGCCAACTTCCTAGGCGGATGCGGGGCGGGACGACTATACTGTGCAATCGAACCTAACGGAGACATAAAACCATGCGTATTCTTCCCCACAAACGAAAACACCGTTTTAGGAAACATGTTAAATGACAACTTTGAAAAAATCTGGGACACAAACCCCCTGTTATGGGAACTAAGAACAAGGGAAAAACTTGAATCCTACACTATAAACAGCACAAACGTAGGATGCGGAATATGCCCCGACAAATACATATGCGGAGGATGCCGCGCAAGAGCCTATAGCTATTTTAACGGAAACGTGAAAGCCCCAGACATCGGATGCATCCACAACAAACTTTTATGGGAGAAAATAATATGTTCTGTGAAGTAAAGGTTCATTTTTAATTGTGTTTCCCTGCAGAAGTCCTTCTTGCATAACATACCTACAAAAACAGAAAGAAGCGTGAAAATTTAGGCTTTTCCCTTTTCCTCCCTGCCGTAGTATGTTGTCCATTTGAGCTTACGGGCATCTCGTTTTAGCTTGACGGAGTTTTTGCGGCATTTGCTTGAGCAGAACCATAAAATTGAGCCGTCGTTTTTAACGTACATCATTCCTGTTCCAGCTGGGAACTCGTTGCCGCAAAACGAGCATTTTCTAGGTTTTGGCAATTGCGTTCACCTCGTCTTTTACTAAAATCTTGTTATCTGGTGATTTTCTTCGCTTCTCTCTCCGTTTCCCTAAGCATTAAAATGTCTTGGACCCGTACTGGGCCCTTAACGTTGCGTGTTATTATTCGCCCTTTATCTTTTCCCTCTAAAATTCGCACTCTAACCTGTGTAATTTCGCCAGTTACACCTGTGCGTCCAATAACCTGAATCACTTCAGCAGGCGTTAGCTCTTCTTCGGCTGATGCGGCTTCCTTCTCCCTGCTCATTACTTAGCTCCCTTTCTAATATGCTCTAACCTCTTAATTATCTCTTTAACCAGGCCTGCGGCTTCTCCTTCGCCGACTATACATGCTGAGGCTGCTGGCACATCAATGCCCACAGAACTTCCTATTTTCTCCTTACTTGGAACGAAAACGTATGGTATTTTCCTCTCTTCGCATAAGAGAGGCAGGTGAGCCACAACCTCGGGAGGGTCAACGTCTTCTGCTATGACAACAAGTTTGGCTTGGGCTCTTTCAACAGCCTTAGTTGTCTCGTTTGTTCCCTTCCTTACAGTGCCTGTTTTGGCAGCTATTTGCAGGGCTTCACAGGCTGCATCTGCAACTTCCTTCGGAACTTCAAATTTCACGTAGAACGGTTTGGACATAAGCCTCACCCCCTAAATGCACATCTTTATCAACAACACCCATTTATGAAGGTTTCGACTAAACCTAACAAAACCCACCCTAAAGCTGTAACGTAGAAAGGTTTATATAACATGTTTCGTTGAAACTTTTGTTTTTCGAGGGGTTCTGAAAATTTGATTCGATTGGGAAGAGCGCTACACCTAAGCTCAAGCAGGAACATCATCGTTAAAGTTGAAAACACTCCTAAGATCGGCGATGCAGTTGTTGATGAGAATTTAAAGGTTGTGGGAGAGGTTTTCGACATCATGGGGCCAGTTTCCTCGCCCTACGCTATTGTCAAACCTAAAACTTCTCTTCCTGAAAGTTTAGTTAGCAAAATTTTGTATTTTCTCCCCTCGAAAGGAAGAAGGGGGAAAACCTAGTTGGATGATTCAGACGTTGACGATTCAACCCTTCACTTAACCGTTCAAAGTCCAAAAGTTCAAGTTTGCCCTGAATGCGGCAGTGCAAGGCTTATGCGGGATTACGAGTGTGCAGAGCTCGTTTGCATGGAATGCGGCTTTGTCATAGCCGCAAAAATAGCTGACAGAGGACCCGAGTGGAGAGCCTTCGACGATGAACAAAGGGCTAAAAGGGCCAGGGTTGGAGCACCTTTAACGTACACAATCCACGATAAAGGATTATCCACAATGATCGACTGGCACGACAGAGACATTTACGGAAAAGGCCTTTCTCCAGGACAGAAGGCACAAGTTTACCGCCTTAGAAAATGGCAAAGAAGAATAAGGGTTTCCGACGCAACAGAGCGAAACCTTGCCTTTGCATTATCTGAAATAACAAAGATTTCCAATAACTTAAGCCTACCAAAGAACATCCTTGAAACAGCGTCCCTTATATACAGGAAAGCTGTAAAAGAACACCTTATCCGGGGCCGCTCTATTCAAGGTGTAACTTCAGCTGCCATATATCTGGCTTGCAGACAATGTGGGCTTCCCAGAACACTGGAGGAAATAGCACAGGCTTCAAACGTTGACAAAAAGGAGGTCGGCCGAAGCTACCGTTTTCTAATTAAAGAGCTAGACTTCTCCATTCCACCACTCAAACCAAGCCAATATATCACAAAATTCTCAAACCAGTTGACGATGCAGGGTAAAGTTGAAGAAATAGCCCATAAAATACTCGTCGCCGCAAGGGAGCTGAAGCTGACATCAGGAAGAGGCCCAACAGGCATAGCTGCAGCTGCAAGCTACATAGCCTCCGTCCTTACAGGAGAAAGAAAAACCCAAAGAGAAATAGCTGAAATAGCACAGGTTACCGAAGTTACAATAAGAAACCGTTACAAAGAACTCGTCGAAAGACTAATGTTTAAAATGAGCCTTTAACACCCTTTGTTCCGTAAAATATTCAAACAAACCTACTTCGCCCTTTGAGATTGCATGAGAAAATTCATATGGCAACATGCTATTTCAATATTTTGCGCAATTCAAAATTTTAGCTCGAACTTAAAATTAATGGTATACATCAAGGGTTAATTTTAAAGGCTTATTCAGCATGAGGTAAAATTATGCCATACAGATTTACATTCGACCTCTCCAAGATTCCTAAGTTCTTTTTCATGGAGATTGCCAAAATTAGCTATGAAAAAAATATGCATAGAAAGGTTGGCACAGTTCTTCAGGACATTGTTAGAAAGTTTAAAATTCAGGAATTAACTGGGCTCAACCTGGCTGACGCTATCTTACTTTTAGAAGATTTGGTAGACATGGAGGCTAAGAACCTTTTAGAAAGGGAGAGGTTTAAACAAACCAAAAAAAGAGCACTTTTTCTGCCTCATTGTTCAAGGAAGTTTATGGACAGTCGTTGCCAGGCGAAATTCGATCAAAATATTCCGTCATATATTTGTGCCCACTGTTCTTCTGACTGTCTGATAAACAGAGTGGTTCTAATAGCGGAAAACAAGGGTTACGACGTTTACATAGTGCCAGGTGGTTCATGTGTCTCCAAAATTTTGAAGCTTAGAAAATATGAAGGCGTCGTGGGCGTGGCTTGCGGTGAGGAATTAAGGTTGGCCGTTGAGGTTCTGCGAAACATGAACGTGGCTGGACAAGCCGTACCCCTTTTGAAAAATGGATGTGCCAACACATTTTTCAACATGGAAACTTTGCTTAAAACAATTTAAAGGAGAAAAATTGGGGATATATACGAAAGTTAAACCAGATCTACTTTTTCTGCTCTTTCTTCTTCTTTGCAGTCTTCTTCTTTGAAGCCACCAAGTTACACCTCAAAATCAGCAAAAATGCGTTTAAAACTGAGAGCATATATTCTTTTTCATCACGTCATTGTAAAACACAAGTACTGCTTTAATGGAGATTGATAAAATTAGAGAAAATTTACTTCACAATTTCCCTCTTTTTCCAGCGTAGATTCTTACTTCGACATTTTCTGCATTTAACGGCTGAGGTAGCGTTTCTAGCCCCGCATTCCCTGCAGATTTTCATATAAAGCCTTCTATGCTGCGCCAGAGTTTTTTTGAAAGGATCCATTATGGGCATTTTGCATTAACCATCCTCTACGAGGATACAATTCACTTAAGCTGTGTTAAATATACTTTTTGTTGTTAAATGCCTTCTCTGTTAGATACCCTAAAATATAAATGCCTACATTATGGTTTTCAGGCATTAGAT
Source organism: Bathyarchaeia archaeon (assembly GCA_038871175.1). Lineage (GTDB taxonomy): Archaea > Thermoproteota > Bathyarchaeia > Bathyarchaeales > Bathycorpusculaceae > JAVZIQ01. Next base: position 35,763 of record JAVZIQ010000007.1, read on the forward strand.
ACCGCCCTAAGTCAACTTTGCAATTTCTGCTCTGGTATAATAGGTGTTATCTCCTTTCAGTTTAACTTGGGCCAAACTGTTTTTGCCGTATTTTAAGTTTTTATGTTTAAGGGTGGAACCGTAACGTATTTATTTATGGATATGGATGGTTATGAAGCTACGTAAAAAGTGAGATCAAGGAGCGAGGCGGTACAAGATGGCGGAAAGCAACTCAGTGTTGATCGGGAAGAAGCCAGTTATGAACTACGTGCTGGCTTGCATAACCCTCTTTCACGGCGGAGCAAAAGAAGTGAATGTTAAGGCTAGGGGAAGATCCATAAGTCGGGCTGTTGACGTCGTTGAAGTCGTGAGACGTAGATTCCTTCCAGATGTCAAGGTGAAGAAGGTAGGCATTGGTACAGAGCAGGTGGCACCCAGAGAAGAGGGTGGCACGCCTACAAACGTAAGTACTATTGAAATAACGTTGGAACGTTAAACGTATCATGCTTTAAATTCAATGCTCCGCCGCCCCTCCTTTATTTATGGAGGGCGCTTTTAAGAGTGAAAACAGTACTATGTAGTTTCTGTTTAAAAAGCGGGATACTTTGCAAAAAATGTTCGGAGAGGGTTAAGAAAGGCGAAATAACAGAGCTGGATTTAAAAATTGCCCGTTTGCTTCTATCACTTGAAGAATCCTATCCATCCCTTCAAAACGTTTATTTTTACAAGGCTTTTGAAGCCGGTAAAACCCTCGCCATTATGGTGGGAAAAGGGGATGTTCCCAGGCTTCTGGGTTATGGGGGGAAAATCATAAAAGCCCTAGGAGAGAAAACTGGAAGAGATGTCCGTGTTTTGGAATATGGAGTGGATGATAGAAAATTTCTGGAAGATTTGTTTGCGCCGTTAAGCATAGTTACAATAAACACTATTTGGCTGCCTGACGGAACAACAGAGACAAGAGTTATTTTGAAGAAGAAGGGCGGAAGACGCCTGCCCTTCGACGTGAAGGCAATGACTGAGATTGCACGGAAAGTCCGGAACATGACGCTGAGGGTTGAGTTTTCCAATTAATTGGTTGTGGACAAATGAAGCTGGATCCAATTGGAGATTGGCGTAGAACTCACTACTCAATTGATGTAAAACCCGAAATGGATGGATGTGAAATTACCCTTTTCGGCTGGGTTCAAGAGATAAGGGACTTGGGAGGAATACGATTTATAATTTTGCAGGATAGAGAGGGAGACGTTCAAATAACCGTTCCACGAAAGCTCGTAGAAAGCGAAGTTTTGTCGAAGGCTGAAGCTCTACAAAAGAGATATACCATAGGCGTAAAGGGCATTGTTAAAAAAACTGAGATAACCCCTAGGGGAGTCGAAGTTATACCGAAAGAAATAAGGATTTTTGGCACAGCTTCCCCCCAACTGCCCATGGACATTACCGGAAAGGTGCCCGCGAAACTGGAGGTTCGCTTAGACGCAAGAGCCTTAGACCTCTGCAGCGAAGAAAACGTTGCAGTTTTTAAGGTTCAGCATACAGCCGTTGAGGCAATACGGAATTTTCTTTTTGAAAAGGGCTTCATAGAGGTTCACACTCCCCGTATAATTGCCTCAGCCACAGAAGGCGGGGCAGCCCTATTCCGAGTTGACTATTTCGGTAGGAAGGCATTTTTGGCTCAAAGTCCCCAACTTTACAAAGAACAGCTTGTTATGAGCTTAGAAAAGGTTTTTGAAGTTGGGCCATTCTTCAGGGCTGAAGAATCCCATACGCGGAGGCACTTAAGCGAGTTTGTATCCATAGACATAGAACAAGCCTTTGCAACAGCTGAAGAAGTTATGCAACTTCTCGAACAACTTATTCAGCATTTATGTAAAACAGTTAATGAAAAGTGCCAGAAAGAGCTGTCTATACTTAACCACGAATTAGAGGTTCCGGAAACCCCTTTCAAACGCTTTACCTACAATAGAATTCTCGAAGACCTGAGAAAAGAGGGTGTGGAAATTCCATGGGGCGAGGACATACCTACACCTACCCTTAGAATTCTCGGAAGAATCCACCCATACTACTACTTCATTACAGATTGGCCTGAACGTTCCAGGCCCTTCTACATAAAGCCAAAGGACGATACTCCGGAACTTTGCGAGGGTTTTGACCTAATGTGGCGGTGGATTGAGCTTGCCTCGGGAGGAACGAGAATAGCCTCAAAAGAGCTTCTTATTAAGCGCCTATTAGAGAAAGGTTTAAACCCAGACTCCTTCAAGTATCATTTACAGGCTTTTGACTTCGGAATGCCTCCTCATGCAGGTTGGGCTATAGGTTTAGAAAGGCTAACGATGGTTTTAACAGGGAAGAAGAATATAAGAGAGGTTACCCTCTATCCAAGGGATAGGTTTAGACTTACACCATAACCAGTTTTAAAACCCCATTTAAGGCATAGCCTCTGCCACATTTATGAAGCTGTTATTCCAGGCATGTTGTGTTTTAATTGAAAGTGTTATAAAAGTTGATAAAATGCCGCTCTAATATTGCGGTCATGGGAGAAAACCTGAAAATAGAGTGCGGAGTATTTGGCGCACTTAACTTCGAGAAAGAGCCCATATTCCCCCACATATACTGGGGTTTAAGAGCTCAAAATCATAGGGGACACCAGTCCCACGGCTTTCTCACATACTCTGATGGAAAGTTCTACGCTTATAGAAGTCTAGATCTAGTGCCTAAAATTAAGGCAAGCGCTATTAAAGAGTGGTTTGGGCGGCTTCCAGGCCACATCGGAATTGGAAATGTCAGGTATACAACCTCTGGGAAAACAGATGAAAAGTCTTTAATGAAAGGAACGCAGCCTGTGACAGCCTCCAAAAACGGCTTTAGTGTAGCCTTTTCCTTCAATGGAAACGTTGTAAACACAGCCCAAATTAAAAGGGAAATAAATAAGGAATATCCAAACTTTTCCTATGAATGTGACGCAGATCTCCTATGTCGAAAGCTCCTAATAGAGCTTTTAAAGGGTGAAAATTTAAACTTGGCTGTAAAAACGTGCATGCAAGACGTTGAAGGTGCCTTTTCAGTGACAGGTATAACAAATAAAGGCGAGTTCTTCGCATTCAAGGATCCTCATGGAATTAGACCCCTCTGCGCCGGGCGCAGTGAAGAAAAGAAAATTTTCGCTTTCTCATCTGAAACTGTGGGTTTAGATATAAACGGATTTTTAAGGGATTTTGAAGTTGAACCAGGCGAGCTTGTAACTGTTTCAGAGGAGGGTTTTAAAAGGGAGAAGCTCATCAATAATGGGCGTAAAGCTTTCTGCGCTTTTGAGTTCGCATATTTTGCAAGGCCTGACTCTATTTTTGATGACAAATATGTATATGAGGTTCGGGAGGAGTTTGGAAGAAACCTTGCCAGGGAGAACATGGACATAGTTGAAGAAGCAGACATCATAGTTTCCATGCCTGAGACAGGCGACGATGCAGCTATGGGAGTGCATGAAGAGTCTGGATTGAAATGGGAGAGGGCAACCAGAAGGCATCGATATGTAACGGAACGTGCTTTCATCCTTCTTGAAAAAGAGCGATACGCCACAATAGACAAGAAAATTAACATCTTAGCTTCCAAGGTTAATGGAAAACGCGTCATCGTAGTTGACGACAGCATAGTGAGAGGAGACACAACAAAAGTTACAATAGAAAAGCTGAGGAGGAAAGGAGCTAAAAAAGTGTATATATTCGTAACTTTCCCACGCATTATAGGCCCATGCTTCTATGGTGTGGACATGGCAACATATGGACAGCTTATAGGTGCAAAGCACACTCCAGAGGAGATAGCCAAAATAATTGGCGCAGACGCAGTTTGCTATCAATCGCTAGAGGGCTTGGTAAGGGCTACAGGCTTTAGAAAGGATGAGTTATGCTTAGCCTGTCTAACTGGAGAATACCCAACTCCGTTAGCCCAGAAAATTGCAGACGTAATGAAGAGGAGGTTTCTAGAAGGCTTAGAGGAAAGTGGAAGACTCTACGAGACAGCTGAAGTTTTTGAGGAAGTCCTAAGCGAAATGGATTATAAATCCTAATCAAAATTTTGGAAGGGGGATTAAAATGGAGAAGGTTGGAGTGCTTGTTGTATCCTATGGTGCAAGGGAGGCTGCAATGGTTGATGCTTTTTCAAGGAGCATAAATTATGAAGTGGAAATTTATGTGGCGGATAAGCAGCGCAACCCATTTAATGTGGAGAGGGCGAAGGATCATGTTGTAATATCAGATTTAAACGTTGAGGAAATATGCAGGTTCGCAGAGAAGCATAAAGATAGAATAGACTTCGGCATTGTTGGACCTGAAAAACCAATAATAGAGGGCGTTCGAGACGTCGTTGAAAAACGCACTAAAATACCTATGATTTGCCCTACCAGGGAATATGCTATAGAGGCAAGCAAAGTTCAACAGCGCCTTCTGTTTCAGGAAGCTTTCCCAGAGGTGAACCCACGCTTTAAAATCTTTAACGCGAAAGATTATAAAACAGTGGAAGAAGTTAAAAAGAGCCTTTACAAATGGCTTGACGAACTATGCGACATGGCTGTTGTTAAACCAGATAGGCCAGCTGCTGGAAAAGGCGTAGGCGTATGGGGAGATCATTTCACAACAAGAGAGCAGCTTTTCAACCATTTCTTGGAAAACCTTAAGCATGGGGCAG
>JAVZIQ010000008.1:0-35961 GCA_038871175.1 Bathyarchaeia archaeon
GAATGACTGGAACCAGTACTGCCTTTACGTAACACCTTGGGAAATTATGAAATATCTTGACTATTAAAAGGGGGGGGTGAAATGAGAGCCTATATATTTATAAACACGAAGCCTGGAACCTCTGAAGAGGTTGTCAAGAGGATAAAAAGCAAGGTTAAAGAAGTGGTTCAAGCCGACTCAATATACGGCAGGTATGACGCCATAATAATTATAGAGGCGCCGAAGCTTGAGAGCATAAACGAAATTCTCTACAGAGTCATAGAGAAAGACCCAAACATAATCCATACAGAAACCTCACTAGCCCTTTAAACTTAGCGTATGCGAGGAGAAAATGATGGTTTCAGGTAAAGATTTGACGCCGTAATCGTAATCGAAGCTGAAAGCCTTGAGGAACTTAAGAAAATAATCTATGAAATGGTGGAGCAGCATCCAAACGTCATCCACACAGAAACTTTAATATCAATTTTCCATCCGCCTCAAGATGTATCCTAACCTGTTTGACATCTTTTTTCTTTAACTTCTTTAACTTCTTCAAAAGCACTTTCTAAGCCGTTAAAAGAGAAAAATCTTTTTTAAGATAAACCGCCGTTATGGCCAAAGATCGCCCAAAGGTGTGTGAAAATTGAAGTGTGACGCGGTATTGGTTTTAGACTTCAAATTTGATGTCGCCCAGAAAAGAGTTATTTTTAATGTCTAAGGCGGAGACGGAACAAAGCTTTTGTAGAGTAGCCATTCCAAGGGATATGTTGTGGGCTGAGGATAGATGGGTCATAACCGTGGGAGGCCAACCTATAAACAACTATAAAACATTTTCAGACGAAATTTTCACATACATACACTTCACCTACAACCACAGCACAAAAAAGTTACAATTCAAGGAACCCATGGGCTCCAAAAAGAATAGAGGAGGCGTTTCAAGAATATAAAAATTATTTGATTGCTGAAACAACTTTTTACTACTGGAATGAACATTAAACGTGCACGAAATTATTTAGTCGATTCTTTTAGTTGCAGTTAAAAGAAAAAGAGGGGTTTTGCGGGAGAAATCTCCACGGTGGGGAGGAGTGTAAATCCCAGCTACATCACCACGATACTTGAATAATGGGCTGCTGATACACATTATCTCCATCGTGTCAATGAGTTGTATGGCGCCAATGTAACAAGTGAATATTTTGGCGAGCGTTTTATTAACCTCTTTCCACATTTGAGAAGGGCACTCGAGGCGTAATTGATTGTTCGCTGTAGGCCATATCGCTATGGGATATCTGATAGGACAAGCTTTTGGTAGAAGACTCAAAGTTCAGATAAATATGCCTCTTCTACTCGCAGCCTCTGTCATTCCAGACATCGATTTATTTCTAAGATTCCTCCTCCACAGAGGACCTACACACTCATTGATCACGATAATTGCGTTCACGGTTCCCTTCTTAATGTTGTATGGAAAAATCGCTGTCCCATATTCCGTTGCATTGGCATCCCACTCTCTAATCGGAGACTACTTCACAGGGGGAACTCAGCTCTTCTGGCCCTTTTCAGCAGAATGGTACGGGGCACTAAACATAAGCGTTAACAGCCCAGCCAATGCACTTTTGGAATTGACTTTCTTCTTCGCTTCAATAGCTGTAATGTTCAGGAAAGGAGACCTACGTAAAATTGCCAAAGACAAGTACAAAATGGCTTTGCTGCTGCCCTTCTTAGCGCTTATCTGGCCTATTTTGGTAATGGGACGCGGATCAGAATACACTCTTCCGCCATTGCTTGTAATACCAAGCCTCTTCTACCTAGCTATATTCAGTTCTTCAATACTCTTCGGAAAATTAGAAAAATAGGGCAATACTAAGTCCAGCTAACCCACAGTCGGTTGGATAAAACCTCAAGAGCTATCCGTTAACTATCTCTTTCTGAATAGCTTAACTCCTTCAATTTCGCAAGCAATTAGAAGATTGTTAACAGAATTAGAAAGCCAAAGTTAAGCATAGGGTTTAACTCTTATTAAATCGAAGTTTCAGCAAGCGAAATAGCTTATTAAAGAAGGAGAGGGTTTGGACACGTATATAAGGTTAAGTTTCTTCTTTAACAAACCAGACCTGAATCTCGAAAAATTAAAAAGTCTCCGATGTTATTCACAAATTAGCCGAGGTAGCTCAGCCTGGGAGAGCGCCCGGCTGAAGACCGGGTTGTCGCCGGTTCAAACCCGGCCCTCGGCATTTTTGGACAGGCCCTCGGCATAGCCTATTTGCGTTGCCATGTGCCTCCAGTCATCTTGAGAAAGGTTGTGTAAGCTTTGACAGCGCTGGCTTTTCTCCCTTCGCTCCATTTCTGCTGGAAAATCACGTGTTTAACGGATTCTGGATCAAGAGGTTTGCGCCGCGTTTCACTAGAACCTTGAGCACTCTAACGCGAGTCACTATCGTAGACTCCGCATAATTCTGTTTCTTCATCCGCCACAGAAACTCAACGATTTTGCTTTAGGCTCCTTTTAACGTTTAATCCGCCACTGTGGCTCCCGCAGCCTGTTTTTCATTTTGCGATTCCACTTTGGTCGAGGCTTTCACCGCCCCTAAGGCGGAAGACGCTCCGCTCATCGCTTCATAGCTTCCTTGACAATTGGAAAGTAAGGCATCAGCGCAATCTAAAATCTGCCCATCAACTTTCTCAGTGAAGCGTAGCCGCATGTTCTGCAAAGCCAACGTTGAACGCTTGAACCGTCTGCCAAATAGCGTAAACAGTCCTTGTAAAGTCTTTCAGAACCGCATTTTGGACATTTCACTGTGGCGTTGTTTGGCATCGGTCGAGTTTTCCTTACCTTCTCCTGATTTCCATAAGCACTTCAATCTCCGCGTTAATCTTGTCAGGCGAGCCTCGACGTCCTCTATTCTCTCATATTCATGGTAAAGGTCCCTGTATCGCCAAGCCGCCTGAAAATCAGCTTTATGCGTGCAATATCCTCCTTTGTTATTTCTGGCTTTTCGCAGAGTTTGTTAAATACGTCAGCGTAATGGGCTGAGACTTCGCATGAATTCTGAGATTTCAGCCTTGTCTATTTGTCCGACAAAAATTTTTCAGTTTGTCCGACAAAACATCCAAGCTTAAGCCGCTCCATCTGCTTAAGCTATGGCCTGTGCTGTGCGATCTTCAAACTTTCCGCTTCTGACAATGTAGTGAGGCGTAAGCCCTGCTCAAACATCTCCATTAACAACGTGTTTCCAGCGTCAGTCCGCGTCTAACCCTATCCATCAACTCACCTCCACCTGGCATTCCATTTGTTGTGGCTGAGTTTGCGGCTCAATCTCCTCAACGTTTCTCAAGGTTGCTTTGCTGAAAAGTTGGCGCATACGGTCAAAACAGCTTTGACAATGCATTAGAATTTGCCTCTCTCTAACGTGGTTTATCTCATATTCAACTGCGAACTGTCCGCATAGCTCGCATTTTTCAGCAGGCAAGACTCGCCGCCAAAGAAAGAAGCCTTTTCCATTCTGAATATCTTGGAATCCGAGTTGTTCTTGGCTTTTTTCTGAATAAATCCTAAATCTGGCTCTGATGGCACCTCTGCAACTCGGATGCTAGGTGATAGTGCTTTCTCGTCTGAAAGGGAAGCTTTTGACGCTTTTCTTTGTTTTCGGCTTCAGAGATGCGAAAAACGGCGTTTGCTTCGTTTTCTTCTGGCTTAGATATTTGGAAAACTATATCCCGCGGTTGCAGAGTTGCAGCGATGCCTTTTAGGAAGTTTTCAAGGCTTTCCCGCCAAAATAGGCAGTATTGGCTCGGATTTTCCAGAATTCCGAGTGAATCAGGATTATTTTGTAGCGGCTCGTACGTGTATAGCTTTGTGGCTGTGTTTAGTGCACATGCGCGCCCATCTATGTCCGTGTCTTGAGTTCCACTTCTGCACTTAATTCGCCTACCCCTAAAATTCTTCCTTCAGCTATTCCTCCAGCCTCCCATGTGGTACGCTTGGCACGTCAGCTCTATTTGTGCTTTGCCCAACGCTAAGGGCTATGTTAAATTATGACGCATTCCACACGGCTAGTGCGGTTATTATTGTATAAGTTTATATAATAAGCGCGCTTAGGTTCTCTTGCAACCTTGCACACGAACTCACATTTTCCTCGAACTTGATGAGTTGTGTGTAAAGGAGTGTATTCTTAATTTCCTATGGCCAAACACTTGCAGGATGTTGAGGATGTCTTTAGTCTTATGGTATTCCATTGTTCCTTCTTAAGAAGCAAGAAGTCGACTAAGTACAGGCTAACAGGGGAAGGTAAAGAAATTCTAGAAAAGCTAAAGCTTATGGAAAACGCAGTAGAAATTTCTTAAGCAATTTTGAAACTTTCGGTAAAATATTAACAATCGATCGTTAACTATTTAAATTGTAAATATGCTCTACTTTAACCACTCTGGATATCCCAGAAAATTCTAAATTTAATCTATCGGAATCCCTATCGGAATGCAAACCACTTGAATTTATGCTGTTAAAAATAAGTGTGAAAATCATAAGATCAAGAATGGACGTGTCTTGTTAACATTTTTATCGTTTTATATTCTTCTTCTAACTTTTTGGGAGAAACCTCGGTTTCGCATGCGATGAAGTTTCCCTCTTGATATTGTAAAGAGTAATTCCTTTTCTGTAATTCTTCAAGAAAAGCCAATTTCCTCTTTAAATCTTGTAGGTCAACTTTGCCAGTGTTTGGGAGATAAACGAGTATTTCAATGAAAATTTGAGTTTTAAGAGGCATTGTTCTTGCAGCTACACCTATTCTATAGTTTCTGTTTCTATCAAGGCTTATGTATGCTTCATGGTGATTGTTAGATTTCGCTTTTCCTATTAGTTCTTGAATTTTTATTTTTTCCTTTTTTCTCATTTCCTTCACCTTTAGCCTCAATTGTTACCGTAAAAGGGAGGAAAATCAGAGTTTGCAGTACTTTGAATATAGCGTAATGCCAAATGCAAGGATGAGTAAACAGGACGCTGACACTGCAATTAAGTCTAAAAGTATTGTTGGGCTTGCTATGTTTACGCCTCTAAGGAAAAGCGATGTCAAAGCATGGGTAACATAGTAGCTTGGCATAAATCTGCATGCCGCCTGCGCAACAGATGACAATGAGGCGCCTACAAAGGTTCCGAGGAAAAGTTGGGGTAATATAAAGAGGAAGGCTATTCCAGTTGCTGCACCTGATGTTTTTGAAACTGTCGCTGTGATCAACCCGAATCCCACGTTGGATAGGGAGAACATTAGCACAAATATGAAAGCAGTAAAGTAGGCTTGAATGCTTACCTGCGGCTTGAAGCCCATTAGGTGGATCGCCAAGAAGACTAACACCGCCTGGATTAGGGCTATAAGCATGTAAGCGATTGTTTGGCTTGCCATAAACTCTGCTGGAGTTATAGGCGTTGTTCTAATCCTTTTCATCATTCCGTTTTCTCTGTCTTGAGTGAAGGATTGAGCAACCATCATTATTAGGAAAATTGAGGCGAAGGTGAACATGCCTGGCGCCATAAACTGGAAAGTTGAAAGTTGCTTTACCTCTATATATGAGGCTATTTGCATGTGGATAGGTGTCAAAGCCATGTGCGGATTTTGATCAATAAAACTGTTTAAAATGCTCTGGATTATTGGCGGTATAGCTTGGGTTGCAACAACTGAGCCCTTATCCAAGTAAAGCGAAACAGTGGTGTTTACCCAGCCGCCTGGATCGTTTGGCGCTGCATGGTATGACATTAAGCTTTGGCTAAAGTTTTCTGGAACAATTATGACTGCCTGAATTTTTCCTCGAGACAATTCGCTTTGAGCAGTTTGATTGTCAACATAAACTTGAACGTTTAAGAGTGTGGTGTTAGATAAAGTTTCGATTAAAGCTTGCACCCCACCTGGAGAGTCTGCATTATCCAAGTTTACCACTCCAACATTATAAACTGGCTGCGAGCTTCCCAAACCTCCGAAGGAAGCGCCGAAAGTTAAAACGAAGACTATGGGGAAAAGGAAAATCATAAAGAGAACTGCAGGTTCACGGATGGCTTTCTTTATCTCCTTCTTTGTTAAAGCCTCAACCCACTGAAATTTCATCCTTAAATCTCCTCCCTTATCTTCCTCTCGGTTAATTTGATGAAAACTTCCTCAAGATTTACAACCCAGTTTTCGGAGATTAGGTTTTCAGGCGGGTCAAGGGCTATGAGCCTCCCATAGTCAATTATGCCCACGCGGTCGCAGAGGGATTCTGCCTCCTCCATGTAATGGGTTGTTAAAAAGATTGTTTTCCCCTCCTTTTTCAGTTCTTTTATGAAATCCCAAACGGCACGGCGCGACTGGGGATCCATTCCAACAGTTGGCTCATCTAAAAATATGATTTGCGGATTGTGGATCAAAGCCAAAATAATGCTTAGCCGACGCTTCATACCACCGCTATATTTTTCAACTTTCCTCCCAGCATCGTGCATCAACCCCAACTTTTCGAGAAGGATGCTTCTTCTAGTCTTAAGCGTGTCCTCCGTTAATGCGTATAAATCTCCGAAAAGCTCCACGTTTTCCATGCCTGTCAAATATGGATAGACAGCGTTTTCCTGAGGACAAACGCCTATCAAATTTTTAACTTCTGCGCTTCTCCTCTGCACGTCATACCCTCCAACATGGGCGGAGCCGCTTGAGGGACTTTGAAGACCACACAGAATGTTTATTGTCGTGGTTTTGCCTGCACCATTAGGTCCAAGCAAACCGAAAACTTCACCTTTATCAACTTGAAAACTGACGCCGTCAACCGCCACAATATCATCAAATTTTTTAAAAGATTTTCAACGGTTATAACCGCGCTGCCCATTTTAACACACTCGGATAACTTCTCTCCTCCAAGAATATAGGTTCATGTTAATGGTTTCATGAAAGAAAAGCCTAAAAAAGGCCTTGTAAAGGCAACTTTTAACTATTTCAGGTTGAAGAAAGGGAAAAGGTAAACTTATTTCTTGAGGAGGCTGTCTCTCCAAGTTTCCAAAATATATCCTGTAAACAAAATGTTAGATGTAACTGATTGAACTGTTTCTTCCTTTTCAAGGTTTCTACGGATGTTTTGCAGTTCTTTCATGGTGTTTGTCCATATAAACGCGAGAAAAAAGTTTGGAACATTACTGAAACCCCAGTGAAAAAGCATGTTAGGCGAGTATTTCTTACTAATAGTGTTAATGGCGCTTTTGTCAGCCTCAGGTTTTAAGCGTATGTGAAAAACTGTTATTATGTCATTTGAAGCATCCGGATACCATTCCATAGAAAATTCTACAAGCCCATTTTTAATCATTCGGGATAATCGACGGCGCACTGTTTTTGCTGAAACACCCAATTCTTCAGCAATCTCCGCCGTTGACCTCCGCGAGTTATCCTTTAGAGATCTAATAATTTCATAATCCAGGTCGTATAAAACTGCATCCCCTGATTTAGACGCTGCAGTGAAAATAGACGCAGGGGATGTAAAGCCAACAGTAGGCTCAAATATTCCTGCTACATTTCTAACGTAGCTTATGAGGTTTTCAAGTTCAGCCATGCATCTCAAATAGGCTCCAACATAAAGGAAGTTTCCACCACCAATAGCAAGCCAATAAATTGAGCCATGCCGCGCCATTTCAGCGTCTAAGTTTTGAAGCGAATCACGTTTAGACGCCCCGAAAATGATGATGTGGATTGCCTTTAACGCGCCAAGGCTTATATTAGCTGTAAACTTACGAATTATGCCCAACTCTATAAGAGATTGGATGCGCTTATGAACAGCCGTAACGGAAAGGTTTAACTTATCCGCTAATTCACGATAAGAAAGCATGGAATTCGCCAACAAAAGTTGGCATAAAATAACATCCGCTTTGTCCAATTACACCCATCAACTTTATGCTACTTGCCCTTTAAAAAGAGTTTAGCATAAAACAATATAAAATGCTAAAACGCCCCCTGAAGCCTTTCTAAGCCTTTGTAGTATTATAGATTGTGCGTGGGCAATAATTAAACACTTTATAATACTGTAAGCAACAAAAGTGCCGCAAAATAAACCTTATATTTAGATTTTTAATTCCCGCTCGAAAATATCTCTAAGACTAGGATTTGTGTCAGAATCACACCTACCCAAAGAATAGTGGAACCTCGACTTCGTAACATCTGTTAGCGATGATTAAAAGAAAGTTGCGACTTCTTTCGGTAAAGCATTATTATAGACAATGCTGGCACAATTAAGCCGATGGCAGCTGTAATTTGTATTGTTAACCCCCATATGTCAAAGGCTATGGTTGCAATGCTGGCTAACATTGTGCTCCAGAAACCCCATTTCCGTCCCGCCAACAACCCGAAGGCGGCGATAAGTCCTAAAACACCTAGAAAAAGAAACATAACAAAAAGTATAATGGATGTTGTGGGGGAAATTGGGGAGTCCAAAAACTGTCCCATTCCTTCTGGCGTGCCAAAAGCTGCGAAGCAAAGTCTGCCTACAGACTGAACTATCCATAGAAAACAGACAAATACCACTGACTTGCTTCTTTTTGCATAAACCGCCATTTTCTCACCCTCCATTCTTAAGTTGAGCTGCTATCTTCTTTCCGAATTCTTTACATTTAATCAGTTCACCCTCCAATACAGGGCCTTTTATTCCTTGAACTTTAATAGATAAGCCAGCTGTTAACCGCCTTAAACCTGGAGCTTTTTCGCCTAATCTTTTCTCCATTTTCTTCACAGCTTTCTCTACGTCCATTCCCATGTAAGTGTCGAAAACAGCAAATTTCTTTCCAACCAGTTGCATTTGACCAAGCTTATCAATGAAGGCCTTAATGCCCCTTGTAGGGCTACCTAAATGATTCGGAGAACCAATCAAGATTGCATCATAACCAGGAATAGCCTTGAGGTCTACCTCTTTGAGTTCTTTAAGGGAAACTTCTATTCCGCCAATCTCATTTATTCCTTCAGTTATGGACTCTGCCGCACGTTCAGTATTGCCATAACGAGACTCAAAAACCACAATTACTCTAACCATAAATACCAGTTCCAAAAACCAATTCTTTCATCTAACATTTAAAACTTGTGAATATGCCAAAACAACAAGAAAGCGCGCATGCAGCGAACACACACCACTTTTGAAGACACGTTAACGCCAAGTATGCCCATAGCCGACAAACATTAATAAGCTGAATGAAACGCCTACGTCCTTAAGCCGATAAAGGGTAGGCTTAATTTAACTTTTTCCCTCGCGAAATTTGCCTTTTTGAATGCTTGCTGCCTTTGCAATAAGCGACTCAATTTGCTTTTCAGAGATGGGACCCTCAATTTTTTCTCCAGAATCGGTGATTAATGTGGGAAAAACCTCTATTCTAGCTCCGTTATCCTTTGCCACATCGATAACTTGGACCTTAAAGCCATGTTTTGAAGCAATCTGTCTAGCTATTTCAACAATTTTTTCTTGGTCTTCTGGAAGGGAATACTCATATTTTGGCTCTGTGTAAACTTTGTAATCTCGTATTAGCCGATATCCGCCTCTTACACTTGGGCCCACCACGTAATCCCACCTGCCCCATTTTTCAGCGTCAACTGCTGACTTAACACTTCTGACATAAAGCGTGAGTTTACGTTCTTCCAAACATTTCCCAATTCTGATCAAGTTCAGAAGTGCATATCAACTTTACGTCAAAAATTTTCTTAATCTTTCAGACTAAACTTTTCCGAGCACATCGACGTGTGTGTTAAGGGTTTAAGAGGCTTCTAGCATTTTCAGAGTTGGATTCTGGCTTAATAATGCATGTTGAAAGTTTCTAAGGCAAAACTTTCTAATAATGTATTTCGTTATTAATATTGGGGAAGTGGTGGAAATGAACTTTTTCGTTTTCTTTCTTATCTGGGCATTAGTTTGGTATGTTCCAATTCCGCCTTGGAAGGCAAGATGGAAGAAGCGATATCGCATAATCACGCTTTTATTCGGCCTATTTATTTTCTTTATAATTCAGTTTTCCAGGCCTCCCCTTAGCATCTTTACATATTTGCTAGTGTTCATTAGGCTTTTATTTGCCTTTTTCGAGTCAGCTTTTTCTATAAAGCGTGCTTCTTCGGAGGAAATGGAAAAGCCCTACTACTCTTATAGGCGTATCCCTTTGAAGATTTCAGTTAAAAATAGGGCTAGAATTGTAGGTGTTCTCTTCATCCTTTATTTGGTTGCTGCGTTAACATTGATGGTTTTCGGGCAGGTTCAGAGGGTTACCAATGTCTCTTACTTTAACAGTTTCATTCGAGCAGATTCCACATTGCCTTTTAACAGTGAAATTCCAGACAACATGGTGCGCCTCGTCACTGAGGAGCTTGCAGTTTCGATAGCTCGAAGACACATGTCCGAGTTTGGAAGCAACACCCAGGTTTTAGGTTGCCACATTACAAAAACCCCTGAGGGCAAGCTTGTCTGGGTTGCAGTAATAGGCTCAACCAATGTTATAGCTGAAAACTACATTAAAGGTTTAGTTATAATAGATGCCACAGACCCAATTACCCCTCCGGAAACTGTGAAATTAGAGTTTGCAGTTGGAGAAGGCTTATGGTTTGACCATAACATTCACTTTCGCTCCTACATGAACGACATTTCTAAAAGCTACGGCATAGCCTACATAACATGGGACGATTTATCAGGTGAAGCTGCCTATGTTGTTACAAGCTACAATGTAGGCTTCGATTTAATTAGACGATACGAAACTCCAGTTGTTTACGATTCGAGCGGAGGCATTTACCCCAAAGCAGAGTCAATTTCGCAAATTTCACCATGGATTACACAGGTTTACGATGAAGACTGGCTTGAGGAGATGATAAACGAGATGGGAGGCTTCAGAAGAGGAGAGGGCTTCGAATATTGGGCAGGCGGTTTCCTATGGATAATTCCGCCAAGCCGAGAACGCTTTGAAATGACAGAGGACACCAGATATATTGTGGATCCTGAAACAGGAGATGTTGTGGCATTAGTATGTGTAAACCCAATTGGAAACAAGCGAACCCTGTCCGGAGTTTTCAAAGCCACTCGAAAAGGCATATTCTACTATGACTTCAGACAATCCAACTACATATCAGGCATGACAGCTGAAGACTTTGTTGAAGGACGACTTCCAAAACCCGCCTCAGGAATTTATGACGCTGAAATGCCCCTTCTATATCCTGTTGAAGTTACCCCAAACAAATATAGACTTGCATGGTACGTGCCAATATACTGGAGAGAAGGCACCTGGGAAAAGGATGAAACCATATACCTAGCCGGATTCGCCATAGTTGACGCAGAGGAAGCAAGCAAAATAACAATAACAATGAACTATGAAGGCCTAACAAGCGAACAGCTTATCCGCAAAACGCGGCTAGAATTTCTAAAACTTTTCGGAGTTATAACCTACCTAGAAGTCGAAGCCAAAGTTCTTGGAAAATATGAATACGTAGAAGAAGGAACAACACATATAGTTTTACGCTTAGACAACGAAACCTATCCATGGGTAGAAGCCACCCCAAAAGACATACCGACTCAACAGTGGAACGAGTTAATGGCTACAAAACCCGGAGACAAAATCGCAATCCACCTTGAAAAACGCGGCGAAAAATGGGTAATAACAGCATTCAACAACTTAACCATCTAACCTAGTAAACCAGACTTTTCAACTTCCCCTCCCTATCCACAAGGGATAATTCCATAATCTTCCACTCACAAAAAGCTCTTTGATACCCGAATTTTTCACAAAGATGGCTGTAACTTCCATAATCCAATTATTTGCCACTGCATATCTGCTAATCCCTTGCATCCTAATGGTTGCCCTTGATCTTCGCTTCAGAAGAAAACGAAAAAGAAAAGAAAAACAGCAAAAATAATAACTACCTACCTTGAGAATCCAGAGCAAACACATTTCTCTAGCATAGTCAAATTTAATTAATGTATAGGCTAAAGACGCAGATTGTTTAAAATCTTAAATCTAATTAGTGGCTATAATATAACGTATATGGTGTAATGCATGATACCGCCTGAGTTTGCATGGATAGTCCCAATAATAGTGCCCTTTATAATAGGTCTTCTTATAGGGATAATCGTTAAAAAGACGTTTAAACTCGCCCTGACCATACTAGTTCTAATAATACTTTTAGCTGCTTTAGGCTACATAGCAATGCCAAGCATACGGGACTTAGTAGCAGCCGCGGCAAAATTATTGCCAAAATTTCAGGAGCAGCTAGGCCCATTAATTAATATATTGCCCTACTCTTCAGTCACCTTTATTATAGGCCTGATTATAGGGCTATTAAAGGGCTAGGTTCTAAATTAAGCCGTTGCGAAAAAGACTAAAAACGCAAGTCTTTAAAACGTAAAAACCCGCGTGGTTAGCAACAAAGGGGCAATCCTTTCCTTTAGAAAGTTTAAGCCTTTGAAGTTTTAGTGAACCACTCTTTGGGTATTATTGGTTAAAAGTTTTATGTATTAACCCGTAAAATCTTAAGGGTTAGAAAGTGAGGCATTGATGGATGCTGCTTCAAGTGTTTCAAATGTTACTTTTAATGTTTCTGTTAACAGTTTTAGGGGAACCTGTAAGATTTTTTCTTTTAAGGAAACTTAGGGTATTTTCAGATTTAGATTTTATACAAATACTTGTTTTTGACGTCTATATTGGAGGGATGGTTCTCTACTTTTTAGCTGTTTTACCATTTAACATTTTCAACCACTTTGTCCTCCTATTTCTCACCGCAATATGCTTGTTAGTTTCTCTCTTCATCCATATCCGAGGCCTATTTCGGTGTAGAAGTTTAGAATTTTACAAAAAGTTGTTTTCTACAAATAGGCGAAAGTTAATAGATTACATTCTTGTTTTCGGCATGTTTCTCTTTCTTCTCTTATTCCACTTTTACTTTTTATCCGGGCTGGTTTTCGGAGGAATATTCGACGAATCTATACACGCGCTTAA
Organism: Bathyarchaeia archaeon; assembly: GCA_038871175.1. Classification (GTDB taxonomy): domain Archaea; phylum Thermoproteota; class Bathyarchaeia; order Bathyarchaeales; family Bathycorpusculaceae; genus JAVZIQ01. The sequence continues at coordinate 12,920 of JAVZIQ010000008.1, forward strand.
AGTTGAGGTTATTTTAGAAAATGGAAGAATTCCAATTACTTTGCAGCCTTACTTAGCTGAGGGCATAGTTTATCCTGCAGCTTCTCATGTTATTTTTGCCTATGCTGTGCAAATGTTAAATTTAATTGTTCCTAAATCTGTTTTTTTCGTAACGCTTTTTTTTAAGGCTTTAACCGTTTTTGGAGCTTATTTTCTTGGCAGGAAGTTAAATTCTGAAAGTATTTTCGCCTTAAGTTTAAGTTTTGTCTTCACATTTGTTTCCAGCTGGCCCCTTTTCGTTGTCTGGGGAAGCAACCCTTTCCTAGTAGGCTTTCCACTTTTTCTAGTTAACCTGGGAATCCTCTTTTCACTTTTCCGATCAGGTAGACCTACTGTACCTGAGCTTGCAGCTGCAGGTTTCCTTTTCGGATATAACGGTGCCCTAATAATTTCTTACATTCAAAATTTAATATTAATTGTATGTTTAATGTGCCTTTACCGGCTTATATTGAAAGGGAAGGCCTTTTTAACAAGGTTTTATGAGTTTTTAGTTGTTTTTTCCACGGCTTTTCTTGTTTTAAGCCCCTTTATTTACAGGTTTATTTCCTTCTACCATTACCCAGGCCACAATATTGGTGTTCCAACAGACTTTTTAGGGTATGAAGCCACCAGAATGCCCTTCCAGGCAGTTCAAGCTATAGTTTGGGTTTTTGAAAACCTCTCTCCGCATTATACCACCCGCATTTTATTTCTCATCCTGCTTGGGATGCTTGCTTTTTGGATTTTGAAGGAGAGAAATAAATCAGAAAATCCCATATGTGGCTTCGCCCTAGCCCTTTGCTCATCTGCCACCATACTTTCCATCCTTCCGTTTTTCCTTCCAAGCGATTTGGAATTAATATCATGGGGCCATCAGGGCATAATCATTACAGCATCATTAAACGTTTTCATAGCATTACTTTACACAAAGCTCAAAAAGTTCTTCTTCAACCTTAAACCCGAAAATTACCATTTTATTTTTTCCAGGAGAGTTTCCCGCAATTTGTTGCTGGGAGTCCTAGTTTTTCTTTTGCTTAACATCCCCTTCCTTTATTACAGAATCGTTAAGGATCCTAAAGTCATGTATGACACTTATAAAATGTACGCCGTCACCACAGAAAATGATTACAGGCTTATGGAATGGATGAGGAAGAACATTTCAAGAAACGCTGTAATTCTGGTCAGTCCATATGAGTCAGGTTTGTTTATTCCAACAATTTCATGTAACAAGATTATTTTCCCATACACTACAACTGCCTTCAGCAAGTCTTACCAAAATCTAAAGGACCTGATACTCAAAAACGTTTTAAACCAAACCACCTACAAATTGATACGATATTTTAACATATCCCACGTATTTGTAGGCTCAGATGCAGGTTACTGGTGGTTTAAATGGCAGAAGTGGGATCCCCTCCTCTTTCTCGGAAACCCAAATTTCAAACTTGTAAAGAACTTCGGCAACGCCTACCTATTTGAGTTTAACTACTCATCCCCATACACCGTTTTCTTCGACGATTTTAAACGTGCCCGACTGGATGAATTCGGGTGGCAAATACAATCCCATGGAAACGGCTTTGGAAATGCAACAATAGTCAAAGGCGCCATGCAAGGTTTAGAAGCCCTAAAGATAACAGCTGAAGCCTTCTACTCCATAGATAATGTCAGATTCGCCTATTCAATTTCAAGAAAGATTTTTGTGGGAAACAATTCCAAAGTAGCATTTTCTTTTTATCTAAACGCTTCTGAGGGCTTTAATGGCAAGGATTCGCTGGTCTTCGTCTTCTCAAATATTCACCGCAACCAGTCCATAGTCATAACCACTCCCGGCGGGCTTTATGAAAACTACGCCTACAAGGTTACCTTAGCTGAAAAACAAGGCTTCTTCGAGTTCAATGGCGACGAAAGCTTAAGCGCATTGTGGCTTAAATGGTACAAATCATCCCTTCCAAACGTTCTTTTCCTAGACATTATAAATTATGATACGGACGGAGTTAGAAACACAGCGTACATAGACAACCTAAAAGTATTTTTGACACCCTAAATATGAGATGTAAAATGCTTCCGCATCCAATTCATGAAAACAACCTAACTTTGAATTTAAGAACAAGCTTTTTGTTATGAAATGAAAATTGCAAGCTTAAAATCCTTATCCCTTAACAATTAAAGGGTGCGCAGACTCTTTCTTATTTTTGTTACTCAATGTTTGAATCATGAGGATTATTAAAGGATAAGCTGCAATCCATAGAAAAGAGTATAGCCAACCGTAGTAGCTGTGGAAGGTTCCCCAGTCACCCTTATTCAATGCTATAATGTATATTGTCACTATTCTTAGAATGTTTATTAGATAGGTGACAATGGCGCCTATTATGAAGTATATCAACTTTCGTTTTTTGGCCATCCGGAAAGTTTGTAGGAAAAGTAATAGGGTTACGGTGTATAAGAAGAGGCTTTCCACTCCTGCACATGGCCAAGCAATTCCAAAGCCAACTGACAAATTCTTGTTAGGATCTGAAACTATTAAACCTGTAATAGGCCCGTAGAAGCTTGGCTGCTCAATTAACTGAGTTTTATAACCCATTGCATCCAAAAAAATTGCCGCCGCAGTTGCAGTTGGACGGACCAGAGCCTTGAAAGGTCCGAAGCTGCTTTCTGGAAACGCCCAGTCAATAAGGAAGATGAAGCCGATAGACCCCAAAAAAAGCGAAGGAGCGAAAAGGCCTGCCAAACCCCTCAAATTATAAACTGATATAATTATTAGGGCAGAAATTATGGCGAAAATAATGTATTCTAAAGAGAGGGCAAAATACATCTGCCCCTTCACAGGGTCAGATTGAAACGAATACTTTGAAACATAGAGTATATGCCCTATTCCAAGGAAGTTGGCCGCAAAAATGTATATTATGATGTATATGGTTGGCATAAGAAGGGTTAAAAGGGTTAAGGATTTCTTTCCTCCTTTAAGGCTCAATTTTTCTCTGATCTGAATTTTTTCCCAGTATATTATGATTTCAAGAAGGGACAGCCATACAAAAAATATGTACTCCGTTCTCCCCGGATACATTAAAGAGAAGGATGCGGAGTCTAAAAAGTAAAGAATTAAGAGGGGTGCAATAAACGGGATGAAAGCCAGAAGCTTCATCCAATTTTGATTATTTTTCCCCAAACATTAACCCTTCAAGACATGTTTAAACTTCCTTATTCAGGCGCAGCTTGACTTAGGCTGTATGAAAGTAGCTTTAACCAGTTGTATATAAATTTCTGGGTTTACAACTATTTTAAAAGGGAGGATTAAACAGCCTCTTTCAGCTAAAAAGTTTAAAACTAAATTCCACCCTTTTCTAAACGAGAGCCTTGAAATCCATCCACTTAATAAAAGACATGTTTCGGGAGTATTATAGTCAAAATGCTTTGACAGAGTTTTCTGTCATGATAGATAGGCGTGAATTTGGCTTTTTCTCTTTTGAAGGACAGATGCTCCGCCACAAAACTTTTAAAAACACTGACGAACTGGCCTACTTCCTGAAGGATTTTGTTCCTAAAGATGCTTATTTTTCATGCGCCTATTATGAAAATCCAGAGGCTGAAATGGAAAGGAAAGGATGGCTTGGGGCGGATTTAATTTTCGATGTAGACGCAGACCACATTCCAACCGGATGCGACAAAATTCATGACGAGTGGACCTGTGGAGGATGTGGCTTTTCGGGCAGAGGAATTGTTCCAGATAGGTGCCCCATCTGCGAGGGTGAAAAGTTCACGGTTACTACATGGCCTTGTGAGAATTGTCTGGCCTCGGCTAAGGAGGAGACAATAAAGCTATTAGACATGCTTATGGAGGACTTCGGCCTTTCCAAGGATGAAATTAAAGTTTTCTTTTCAGGCCATAGAGGCTACCATGTTCACGTTGAATGTGAAGCTGTTAAAACTCTTGACGGAATAGCTCGAAAGGAGATAGTGGACTATATAACAGGCTTAGGTTTAGAAACTTCAGCTTTCATAGAAGAAAAAATGCTTAGAAGAATGCAAAGGGAGAGTAGAGACACTCGGAATTTTTACGGTTGGAAAAGGCGTATCAGCATCGGCCTATCTGAGTTTTTTAAAAAAACAACAGAAGAGGAATTAATTGAAATAGGCCTAAAGAGAAACGTTGCAAAAAATATTCTAATGGGGAAAAACGCGCTTTTAAAAAATGAGGCAGGAAAAGAAATGCTTAGAAGCATTAAGGGGTTAGGTTTTAAAACGTGGACAAAAATATTTGAACATGTGGCAAAGGCAGAATCATCAAAAATTGACACTGTAGTTACAACAGACATTCACCGTTTAATAAGACTGCCTGAAACCTTACATGGAAAAACCGGATTCAAAAAAGTAGAATTCGCAGCCTCAAAAGTTGAAAGCTTCGACCCGTTTAAAAAGGCAACAGCCTTCAAAAAGGGGAAAATAAAAGTTTTCGTCTATGATGCACCCGAATTTAGGATTAACGAGGAGACATTTGGCCCATATAAAGCAAGGAAAGTTGAGCTTCCAACAGCTGCAGCCCTGCTGCTTTTATGCAAGAATAAGGCTGAGGTATCGGACTAAAATGTATGATGAACTTTACAACATTTGGAAAAAAGAATGCGAAACCCCTGAACTTCAAAAACTTCCGAAAGAGTTCTACACAAAAATTGCCGAATACTTTAAAAAAATCCTTGAAGAAGGAAGAATGCTCGACAAAAAAACCGCAAAGGCCAACCTCCTTAAAACTGAAAAAGAAAATGTTAAACGTTTAACACGTGCCTTGATGCAGACTCGATACAAAAAAATCGTTGCAAAGGCATCCTCCAAACAAAAAGTTCCACATGACTCTTTACTGGAAAATGAAGAGAAGGTTTATTCAGAACTTTTAATCCAAACTGAAAATTACCAGAACTTTTTAAACGCCCTCATTGAAGGACGCCTAATTAAGCCCCAAAATAAAAACAAAAGAATGGTTGTTCTACGCTTTTCACAAAGCATACCAGAAATCGTCGGGTCAGATATGAAGACCTATGGACCTTTTAAAGCTGAAGATGTTGCATCAATACCTGTTGAAAACGCAAAAATTCTCATAAAACAAAAGTTAGCAAACATTATTAATGTAGACTAAGCCCAAAGCCCAAATTTAAACAGTAAGCTGCCTCCCCCATTTTGCCAATAACTTAAGAATCCGCCTTTGCATCCCTCTGATCAAGCACGCTATGATTATCTGGAAACCAGCCACTCTGCACCAGTAAGGCTATTCAAATTACAATAGGCTTCCATCTTCTTTTACAAATAAGCCGCCAGCCTCCTAACACATACGATAAGATTGAAGGGCACACATGCTCACTCAGCCCTGTCCTTCCCCTCTCTCCATCAATTATGAATCAACTAACCTCAGAGCTTATTTATAGTCCATCGGCTGAATATTCTCAAAACTTCAGTTTTCCGTTATGTTTTCTCCATGAATTCGCCACCCTTTTTCTTTTTAATTTTTGGAAAAAAGTATATGAGGGTGTGTGCTTTCTATGCGAGGTTGGTTGTGGCAGCGATGAATGTTCCGAAGGAGATTAGAACTTACTGCCCGCGGTGCAAAACACACCAGGTTCACGCGGTGTCTCTTTATAAGGCTGGGAAGCGTAGAGCCTTAGCTCAGGGAGAGCGCCACCATGAAAGGGAAAAGAAGGGTTATGGAGGCCAGAAGTATCCTCTTCAACGTAAGTTTGCTAAAACCACAAAGAAGCAAACGTTAAAGCTGAAATGTAAGGTTTGCGGCTATACTAGGCATAAAGAGGGTGTACGTTTAAGGAAGCTTGTAATAGCCTAAAATGGAAGGCAGGTTGTTTATATGTCTGAATGGGAGAAACTTATTCCAAGGCCGAGAAGCAGTTTTTTGAGGGTTAAGTGTTTAAAATGCGGCAATGAACAGATAATTTTCAGTCATGCTGTAAATAGGGTTAACTGCAACGTTTGCGGAGCCGAGCTTGCTGAACCTTCAGGTGGGAAGGCAATATTTAAGGGCGAAGTGGTTGCATCTTTTGAGTGAGATGGAAAAATGGCTTTGAAAAGACAGGAATGGCCTGAGGTTGGAGATCTGGTTATTGGAACAGTGGAAACTGTTACAGATTTCGGAGCCTACGTTAGGCTTGACGAGTACGGTAAAAGTGGACTTCTCCACGTTTCTGAGGTTGCATCTTCATGGATTAGAAACATCCGCGACTTTGTCCGGGAAGGACAAAAGGTTGTTTTAAAGGTTTTACGAGTTGACCAAGAGAAGGGGCATATAGACCTATCCCTTAGGAGGGTTACTAAAAGGGAAAGGATAGAGAAGATGCTTTCATGGAAAAGGGATAGGAAAGCTGAGGCGCTGCTTAGAAGCGTTGCTGAGAAGGCAGGCTTACCCGTTAAAGAGGTTTATGAAAAGGCTGGCGCAGTTATAGACAAAGAGTATGGACTTTATGAAGGTTTTGAAAAAATCGCAAGAGAGGGCGTTGAAGTTTTAAAGAAAATAGGTGTGACAGATGAACTTGCAAACATCTTCGCTGAAGTTGCCAAAGAGAGAATACGCTTACCAATGGTTAAGGTTAAGGGGCTGGTTGAACTTAGATGCGCCAAGCCTAATGGTGTGAGCGTTATTAAGGAGGCTTTCCTCAACGCCAAAAAATATGAGAGGGCTCGAGACGCGAAAGTTCGGTTTTACGTGGTTGCCGCTCCAAAATACTGTATTGAGGTTTCAGCTGACAACTATAAACATGCAGAAACCCTACTGCAAAAAGTGGCTGAAGCAGTAGTCTCAAACATTGTTAAGGCTGGGGGAGAAGGAGTTTTCAGAAGGGAAAAATAGTGGTCTGGCTTTTAAGGAAATGTGAAAAATGCGGGAAATACACGCTTAAGAAGGATATATGCCCATACTGCGGCGGGAAAGTTCGTGTACCACACCCTCCAAAGTTTTCCCCTGATGATAAATATTTAAGGTATAGAATAGGCCTAAAGAAGAGGGAGGCGGAGGGATGAAGGAGACTTTCATCAGGGAAATTTCAAAAGTTGATTTAAAGAACCCCATTATGGTTGAAGGGCTTCCAGGGTTAGGCTTGGTAGGCAAAATTGCAGTGCGCTATTTAGTAAAAACGTTGAAAGCTGAAAAACTAGCACACCTTTACTCGCCTCATTTCCCATACTTTGTCCTTGTAAGCAGAAGGGGAAGTGTAAGGCTTCTAAGAGGAACATTTTATTATTGGAAGAACAATAAGGGCGACAACGATTTAATACTCTTCACAGGGGATAGCCAAGCGCAGACAATTGAGGGACAATATGAAATCTCAAGCAAGCTTTTAGATTTCGCCCAAAAATGCAACGTAAAACTAATTATAACGATAGGCGGTTACAGAGTGGAAACCAAGGATAAACCGAAAGTCATAGCTGCAGCCTCAAGCAAGAAACTTTTAGAATGGGCTTTACAGGCAAATGCCATTACAAGTCCCATGGGAAGCCCAATTGTTGGGACAGCCGGGTTAATTTTGGGTTTGGCACCTTTCAGGAAGATTGATGCCCTATGCCTCCTGGGCGAAACCAGAGGTTACATACCAGACCCTAAGGCGGCTAAAAGTGTTTTAGAGGTTTTGCAGAAAATTTTAAGCGTTCAAATCGACTTGTCCGGTTTAGATGAAGAAATTGCTAAATCCGAGAGCATGGTTGCCCGCCTACAGAAAATTGAAGAGAAAAGGGCCTTACAGGCTGAGGAGATGAAAAGAGAAGAGGATAGAAAAATCACCTACATTTCTTAACACGCCGCCAAACGTAAGCATCCCTATTTTTACTATTTTTACAGTTCTTTCAGCTATATACACTTAAGCTTATTCAGGTGGATCTTAAGTCCTCTTTAGGTATCCTTCCCTAGGCTCGTAAACTGTTCCTTCACGTTGTAACTGTGCGATTAGGCGTTCAGCCTCAGTTCTTGCAATATGGGATTCTGTTTCTAACCTGTTTAATAATGCACTTCTTTCAACAAGACCTGTTTCCCTTTCCATCTCTGCCAGGATTGAGAGGATATTCTGCAGCTTATCTCTGAGGCTTTTCGGCTTTCCAGTCATTATTAGGTCTATATCATATTTGTATGAGGAGATATCTATTCCAACTTCTTCTAGAGATCTTTTCACTATGTTTACAGCGGCTTCTGCGTCTTCAGCTAGAACTTCGCTTCTTAGGGCTGCCCTTGCCCTGGCTTCAGCCAGCCTTACAAGGGATTCAAGTTGGCGAGCTGTTATAGCTATCGGCGATCCTTCTTTCTCGCTGATTGAACGCATGGCTAGATAGAAATCTCGGAGGCGCTGTAACGCCTCGTTTGTTAAGGAAGGCTTTATCCCCTTAGCGTAGCTTATGTATTTCCGAAGGATGTCTAAAGGTATTGGGGGCTCCACAGGGGTTAAGCCTTTCCTATGCATCTCTAAAATATGCTCTGACATTTTTCCATCAACTTCTTTGCTTGGAATATCTCTCAAAACGAAGATAAGGTCAAACCTTGAGAGGATTGTAACGGGCAGGGATGATATGTTCTCAGCCACTGTGCGGCGGGGCTCATATCTTCCCAGAGAGGGGTTTGCAGCTGCAAGGATAGCAGTTCTAGCATTTAATGTTGCCACTATTCCTCCCTTCGCAACTGAGACTGTGTGTTGCTCCATAGCCTCGTGGATTGCCACCCGGTCTTCCGGTCTCATCTTGTCAATCTCGTCTATGCATGCTATACCCTTGTCTGCAAGCACAAGGGCTCCTGCTTCAAGGCTCATCCCTCCCCCTTTCTCTCTAATAACCGCAGCTGTTAAACCTGCAGCTGTTGTACCCCTTCCAGAAGTGTAAAGTCCCCTAGGCGCCACCCTTGCCACGTATTGAAGAAGCTGAGATTTAGCTGTTCCAGGGTCACCTATCAATAGTACGTTTAACTCCCCTCTAATAGTTATGTCTGGAAGGCTTTTCGGGACTCCTCCGAACAGCAAATACATAATTGCCTCTTTAACATGGTCGTATCCGTAAATGGATGGGGCGATAGAGCTAACTATTTTTCGGTGAATCCATGGGTCTTTTCCAAGCTCAAGAATTTGCTTCTCCTCCTCTGGAGATGGAAGGGTAGCCTCAGGCTCCTTCCCTAAAACTTCAATAGAGTTTGTATCTAAATGTAAGATAAACGTGCGGAGTTTTCCAACTCTAGGCATGGAAGGGGCTGACGCTCGAACTATTCCCACAACCGAAACATGGTCTCCAGGCCTTGCAACGTCAACTATTTCGCCTCCAACAAGCTTCACATGCAATGTCCTGGGTAGCTGCCCAGGGGGAAGATCCTCTGGCCGTTCCTGAACTCGGAGATCCTGAGAGTCTATAAATGTGGACTCTTCCTGTATAAAGTCGAAAAGTCCCTTTCTCCTGCAAGATGGATCTGAACATGCAAAAGGAGCTTTAAGGAAGGGCCCTGCCTGCTCAACGTATGTTATGTTACCGCAACCCCTACATTTAAAAGCTGCCTTCATAACCATTGGCCTAACAGGAGTTGAACGAACAACTATTCCCTCAATCATGACGAGCTTTCCAATGTGGACTGCCCCCAGCTTTCTAAGGGGTGTAGCCTCAAGAAGCCCGACAACTCTCACGGTTACTTTTTGTTTCTCCGCATATTCAGGGGCCTCAATTGCCAGCTGGTTTTGTGCCGCGTTGTCAGCATGTTTAAGGTATTCTTCAGGCTTTTCAAGGAGCATGTCTGCAAGCCTATGGTTAAATGTTAATATGTCCTCGAAATCCACAATCAGCGAGTTTCTCCCTGAAACTGCAAGCTGTGAAATTCTATGGCGGTATTTCTCAGCTTTAAAAAGCTCTAGGAAACGTTCCTCAGGGTCTACAACCTGCAGCTCTTCAGTCATTCTTCACCACCGGCCTCAAACTGCAGCATCAGTGTTCTCCAGCTGTTAACAATTTTGAAAACCTTTTCGTAGAGAATTCTTTCCTCGGAAGTGAAGTTTTTCAGAAACTGTTCTGTCTGGGCTGGAGCTGAAGCTATAGCCAATATCTTCTTTAAACGCATGTTTAAAACGTCGAGGGCAAGCTGTCTAGCCTTTTCATATTCAAGCATTTTCTCAGGATTTTTGCCGGCGTTCTCCTTAAGCCCTGAAAGATGTCTCCTGAGTTTAGGGTAGAAGTCTTTTGGAAGCTCAGAAATCTGTCCAGTTGGCTGAACGCGTTCCCTCCATTGAATCTTATAAAGCTTAGAAGTGTCCAGAAGCTCCTCGCTTCTGAAACGGATAATCCCGGACCTTTCAAGCTCACGGGCCACCCAGTAATAAACCTCATATTCTCCTCCCTCCTCAAAAGGGCCTACTGTTAACCCTGCAAGACGAATCTCGGGACTGCTGCGGTTAGCTATAACCTTAACCTGTGAATTCTCAAACATGAAATCTAAATCCCTAATCCTGCTTGAAACACTTGTTTGCAAGGCTCTCCCCTCGATTCTAATCCTTCTAAGCCGGAATATAAAAAGTATAGTCTAAAAAAGTTAAGTAAATTCTAATTCTCAAAATTTTATATATACAAAATTACTTTGACTTGCGAAATAATTCATGATAAATCCTTTTAAAGTTTAATGAAACCTTTAATAGCCAGTAAAACCGTTTCTCTATTCTCAACTATGACTTGTATGGGTTATATTCCATGACTTATTCAAACATGGATAGTTTATATGAAAGTTCACTTAAACCTCTCTATGAAGCAGCTGAAATACTTAAACTAGAACCTGAAATTGTGGAGGCAATAGCAAATCCAGAGCATGTTGTTATTGTTTCAATGCCTGTTAAAATGGATGATGGAAGGTTAAAAAACTTTACAGGTTATCGTGTACGCCACAATACAGCGCGGGGCCCTGCAAAAGGCGGAGTGAGATATCATCCAAACGTAGGCCTAGAAGAGGTTAAAGCGCTAGCTTTCTGGATGAGTATAAAAAACGCTTTAGCAGGAATTCCATTCGGCGGGGGAAAAGGCGGAGTAACGTGTAACCCTAAAGATTTGTCGCAAAAAGAGCTTGAACGATTAACAAGGGCATACGCATCCGCCATAGCAAGGTTCATAGGGCAGGACATAGACGTTCCCGCACCCGACGTAGGGACTAACGCCCAAATCATGGGATGGTTTGCAGATGAATACTACAAAATAATTGGGAAATATGAGCCTGGAGTGATAACCTCCAAACCCCTAAGCATCGGAGGTTCAATGGGAAGGAGAACAGCAACAGGTCGCGGAGGCTTCTTCGTCACGGTGGAAGCTGCCAGAACCTTTAACCTCCCACTAAAAGGTGCACGTGTATCCATACAGGGTTATGGAAATGTTGCCCAGCCCGTAGCTCAATATTTATATGAAATCGGATGCAAAATTGTCGCTGTAAGCGATTCCACAGGAGGAGCTTACAGCCCTCATGGAATGCATCCCTTAAAGCTTGCGGATTATAAAGAAAAAAAGCAAACGGTTAAAGGTTTTCCAGGAAGCAGAGAAATCGACAACTCAGACCCCATAACCATAGACTGCGACATACTCATACCAGCAGCCTTAGAAAATCAGATAACAAGGGAAAACGCAGATGATATTAAGGCAAAACTTGTAGTTGAACTGGCAAACGGACCGACAACTCCTGAGGCTGATAAAATAATGCAGGAAAAGGGCATTATAGTTTTGCCAGACGTCCTTGCAAACGCTGGCGGCGTAACTGTAAGCTATTTCGAGTGGGTTCAGAACCGATTGGGCTACTACTGGACAGAGGAAGAAATTGATGAAAAGCTCAGGCAGGTCATGTCAAACGCCTTCAAAGAAGTATATCAAACAGCCAAGCAACACACTCTAGACACTTTCTTTACCACTAGGCAGCCCATAAACCTGCGAACAGCAGCCTATACAACAGCAGTTAAAAAAATATATGAAGCAATGCAGGCCTTAGGAAGAATATAAAACGTTTGCCAATCCCTATAGCGATTGCGTCAGATCTTAAATTTTCAAGAAACATCCACGCATAAAGAATATATGTTTCAATTGGCCTCTACTGAAAATGTGGAGGATCGGTGGAGATAAGAAACCGATTGCCCTTAAAGGCAATCATTTTGATAGTGGTCGTTACGATAGGCGCTGTTTTGTTCTATTTGTCGCTTGCATCATCACCTCGCGGCTCTGTTGTTGGGCGCTATTTAACTTATTATCCTGAACATCTCACGTATGGAGGTAATGAAACCAAAATCTTCCTATTAGATGCCAGTTCTAAGTTTGGATTCTATAATGAGAGCTTCTGTACTCGTTGGAGCTGCGTCAATAAAGGGGATCCATGCCTCATAGTTACCTTGACAATAAGGAATGATTATACAGAAAAGAAACCATATGGCTACTTCGTCTCATTTACAGCCGGGCTTTATGATAAAGATGGAAAACTCGTAGGATGGATCATGAATCCCGGCCAATTTTTCGGCGGCATTGCTGAATTTAATATACAAAGTGGAGAAACAAAAACAGTCAACATTTTCTTAGCTTACAACAAAACCATTGACAAAGAAGACATAGACCATTACGACCTTTTCATCTTCAACATCCAAGACTTACCAACACCTTGAGAAACGGTTCTGAGATGAAAAGAAAGTTTACGTTTTCCAAAGCATATTGTTTGTCATTTTTGGAGTGAGTCATTATGTTATTTAAAGCAAATCGCAGTCTTTTTATTGCTGGAAAAATTTTTTACTCCTTGACAATTGAGGTTAAGCGGTAATGTAAGAAAGTTAGGATGCACCTATGCATAGAAGGTTTTCGAACCCTCTTACTTCGGCTGTTTTAGTCGGGCTAATTAGTAAAGTTTTAATTTTTTCTTTAGGCTTTGCTGGGACATACTTTAATGAGGGACCTGCGCCTCCATTAAAAATATTGATGCGTCAATTTTGCCGTTGGGATGGCTTGCACCTTATTGATGTGGCGAGGTATTGGTATGTTAACGTTGGAGAGCAGCGTTTTTTCATTGTGTTTTTCCCGCTTTACCCGCTTTTGATTAGGTTGACAACCTTTGATTGGCAGTACGCCAGCCTATCGGCGCTTTTAATTTCAAATGTGAGCTCCATTATTGCGGTAGTGTACTTGTTTAAACTTGTTAGGTTAGATTTTGAAGATGATGTGGCTAAGAGAACTGTTTTTTACCTCTGCATTTTTCCAACAGCCTACTTCCTATGCGCAGTCTACACGGAAGGCCTTTTTCTCGCTTTGGCTGTGGCTTGCATTTACTATGCCAGGCTTGAGAAGTGGCCTTTAGCGGGTTTTCTTGGAATGCTTGCCTCCCTAACAAGAATCACCGGGCTTTCGCTTCTACCCGCACTAGCCATTGAATATCTTTCACAGCGGAGATGGAAATTGAAGAATTTAGATGCTAAGATCCTTTGGTCGTGCTTGACTTTGGCGGGATTCCTAACATATCTCGCCATAAACTATCAAGTTACAGGAAACTTTTTCGCTTTTATAGAAATTCAGAAGGAGCACTGGTGTGAAACTTTTGATCCGCTGCTTGGCCTAGAAAGAGCTTGGCAGCTAACCTTCAGCGCCTCCTCTCCAGACAACCTAATGCTCGGCGCCGCCCAATGGGCTTTCGTTGCCTTAGGGCTTTTTGGAATAGTGTTAGGTTTCATTCTACACCTTCGCCCCTCATACAATGTGTACATGTTTTTTGCTTGGGCCATAAGCGTATCGATGAGTTGGTGGATAAGCATGCCACGTTACATGCTTGTTCTTTTCCCGCTCTTCATCCTTTTCGGCCTTTTTGGCCGCCGTAAAAAATTTAACTATGTAGCTGCTCCCGTTTCTTTAGCGCTTTTATGCTTCTTTACAATCTCATTCTCAAAAGATATGTGGGCATTTTGATCCTTGATCGCATAAGTTTTGCCCTGTGAATTTTCTCATGCACCCCATCTAATAGCGTCAGCTACTGTCCTTTAAATAACATTTTAGTTTCAATTTCGCCTTTTACATTTGCATGGGTTGGGATGCTTGAGACTGTTGGGTGGTTTGAGGCTTGGGCTTTAGCGAAGAAAAGGCTATGGCGGTTATTACCCACGCAATCATTATGATGATTGCGCCTATAACGATGATGGTTGCCGCTGCGCCTATAAATAACATTAGTCCAGCCACGCTGAACAGGTTTTCTCCAGACTTTTCAGAAAGCATTTCAAGGGACCTCTTCAGAGGCAAGGCTCCTATGAGATAACACACAAACATAATGAGGACTGCAATTATTAAGCCTCCGAGAAGAGGGACCATAAAACTTTTAGGTCCAATAATTGTGGAGGGTTTTGAGAAAAAAGCCATTACACGGACAAACCATGCAAAGATTGCATAACTCCCTACAGCTGAGAGGGCGATTACCCCTATCATGTATATAATTAATCCATAGCGGGCGCTTCGAAATATATCATCCTCACTGTAATATTCCGCTAATCCCTTAAAGGCTGCAAGCATAAGAACTACCCCTACGATGCCTATTATCGGGAATACAGAGCCAATCCCAACGAGGATTGCACCTACCCCACCTTGCAATACGCTTTTTTCAAGACCCATACGGCAAACCTTCCAACACATGATAAACGCTTTCAAATCCTATTAATTTTTGCACATTTAACGCCTTAAGGGCTGTAGACCTCATATAAAGGCAAAAAATTGTAAATAACATTTATTATGCGCAGGCAGCCTTCTCCCTTAACCGATCGAGGTTAGTATCTTTTGCAAGACCTAACCCAAATTACTTCAGCAATTACTGTGGAGACTAAAATTAGTATTAGGAAAGCGACACCGCCTGTGAAGAGGATGGACCAGTTCACCTTTTATCCCTCCCTTACCAACTGAATTGTTAACCCGCATTTTTTGCATTTCAACTCGTTATTTCCTAAGGATTTCAGCCTATAAGGCGTAAAAAGCTGACAGTTGGAGCACTTGGCAAACCTGAGTTTCTTAAGCTCCCTCTCTTTTATCACTTCATACAGCACGCTGAAAATGCTCCACTGCTGAGGTATGTTCTGGTTACTCAGAGACTCCATGGAAATCACGCGTATCGCAATAAAGACGAAACCCGTATATAAAGCAAATTTCACACTCTGAAATATTTCAATAACTGAAACATGCAGCCTTCCGCATCTCCACAAGTTCGCGTTGTATTCAAGGTGTGTAAGGATCTTCAAATTTGCCACGGCTTTTGTCGCCCCACATTATTCTGTAACTACAGTAATTGCGGATTCTCACCTGAAACCATAACTCTGCAGTCATGGTTGACGAATAGATTTCTCTTGTGAGGGAAAAATGGATTGCAGTATGACTGGGACTTGGGAAATTGGCCAACGCATATATGTGATTTTTAAGCAATATCTCGAGGCCGTAAAGAAACTGGTCGGCTAACAAATTGGGTGGATAGGAAAGTTTGAAGATGTTGAGAATCCGATGGCAGAGGCTTGTGTCTGATGGGCAGACATGCCCAAGATGCGTATTAAAATTTAGTCTCGAGAAAGAGCAGGCAAAGATTAATGAAAATTCTAGGTTTTTAAAACAAAAGCGTTCTGCCTTCTGTGAAACATCTTTTGAAATAATTGGTCACGAATTGGAGAAAACGGTTTTAGTCTAAAATCATTTCAATTGCTTCCTGTTCAGCTTCATGGGGCAATGGTATGCCGGTAACTTTAGCAGCTAAATCTGTCAGACTCATTAAATCTTTGCGGTTTATCAGTTTAAGCTTCCACTTTCGAGCTCCTGCGAGTAGTTGTTTTAATCCCACTCCTACACGGTCTGTCAGGTAGGTGTAAAGGGCTACAGCCTCCCAAGGTATATCTTTGAAGCGTTCACCGTACTTCTCTTTAAGTTCAGTTGTGGCTATGAAGAATTTCTCTGGAGTGTCGCCATATTTCTCTGCAAAAGTTTTGGGAAGCTTCCCTTCCTCTGCTAATTTTTTGAAGTAGTTTGCCTTCATTACGGCCGTCACAGGTGAACGTCCCATTAAGACGGCCTTCACAATGGGTTCTTCTCCGAAGTTGCTTAAAGCTATAGCCTTGAAGATTTGGGTTTCGTTTATAAAACCGCCTGCCATAATTATATCAGGCACGTAGCGCCCCTTTTTCTTTAAGATTTGAGCGCATTTCAGCACAATGGCTTCCAAGTAGACTGTTGGTATTCCCATTTCATCCATCATTGGAACAGGGCTCATGCCTGTGCCTCCGCCTGCGCCGTCAAAGTGTACAGCGTCAACTTTTGCTTCTGATGCAATTTTCAATGTGTATGCAACAGCCGAAGGTTTGTAAGAGCCTGTCTTGAGGGTTACATGCTTGACGCCTTGCTCCCTAAGCCATTCCACATCTTCTATGAAGCTTTTCAAGTTAGGTGTGCCGACTCGACTATGTCTTTCGAAAGATTTGAAAACCCCTGCTTTAAAAGCCTGTTGGACAGATGGGTCTTCAGGATCTGGTATTACTATATACCCTCTTTTCTTCAGCATCACTGCCTTCTCAGGATTTCCAACTCGTACTTCCCCACCTATGGCCTTTGCGCCTTGACCCCATTTCCTTTCAATGACGTTTACCTCAAGTTTTGAAATTGCATATGTATCCACACCCATTATCTGGTCCTCAACGTTTGTTTGAACGGCTATCTCGCCGTATTTTTCATCCCAGAATTTTCTGAATATTTCAACTCTCCGCTTCAATTCCTTAGAGTAGGTTACTTTGCCGTCTGTAAATTGGGCTTCAGGATCCATTCCACATACATTCTCTCCGATAATTATCATTACGCCGGATATGGCGGAGCCTATGGCTAAGCCCTCCCAGTTAAGCCTTGCAACATCAGTTGAGCCGAAGGCTCCTGTCAAAACTGGAATCTTTAGAGGGATTCCTCCCACGCTAGTTTCTATGTTCACCATGGGGAAAAGTGGGGTTTCAGGGTTTCCTTCAACTCCTTGAACTTCAAAAAGGCTTGACTGTATGTTAAAATGAGACCAGTCAAGCCCGAAGTCTTTTAGGGCTCCGGCTGTGCTATACCCGAATTGCGCAGGCTCTGGGTATAGGGCTTCCCTACCCCTGAAAGCTGAAAGTCCGATCTCACAAATTACTGGACAGTCATGGATGCATATGGGACACATTCCACTCGCTGGACTTACGTCTTTCACGCGAGTTGTTGTAGCTGTTGTGGATTTTCCGTTCAGGTAGGAGCTGTTCCTTGAAACTCGTTCAGTCATTTTTCCACCCTTAACTCCTCAAACTTTACCATGCGAAATCCAAAGTCAGCTATGTACTTCAGCAAGGTTGATATAAACTTATTGTAAATCATTTATATATCAGCTAATGAATTCCATAGAATAAATGAAATATAGTGAAAACATATGAGCTTAAAGGAATTTGGACATAGGAGAATTCAGTGTACTGGGAGAGGATCGTATATTGTGTCTCTGCCTAAAAAATGGGTTCAAGATGCAGGTTTAAAAGGGGGAAGCGAGGTGTTTTTCAAATTATCAGATGACTTCTCTTTAATATTAGCTCCAGCGGAGGCCTTTGAAAGAAGCGAAGAGGTTGGAAAGGTTAAAAAGGAGTACTGGATTGGGTTTGAACCTAAAGACGATTTAGGATCAGTTTGCCGCAAAATAAAGGCTTTATACGTTTCAGGAGCCGATTTGATGCGCATCCATTTCAAAGGTAAAGAAAATTTTTCAAATTTTAAAGCAGCTATTAATAATCTTGTTAGAGATGCGCTTTTAGGATCAGAGATCGTTGATGAAACACCTAACGAATTCACCATCCAGATTCTTATAAAACATCCGGAATTTCCAGTTGAAAAGGCTATACGAAGAATGGCGACTATAGCCCTTTCCGCACATGGGAATGCCATCCTATCCCTAAAAGACGCTGATGAAGGGTTAATTCAAAATGTGTTAAATGCCTACAAAGATGTCGATAGGTTGAATCTCTACGTTGTTCGCCAACTAAAATTTGGGATTGAGCGAAACCTTTTCCGGGAACTGGGCTTTAAAACGCCTAAGGAGTTCTTGGCTTATAGAATTGTTGTTAACGACGTGAAAAGCATAGCGGAAAACGCTCGGAACATAGTTAATAACATAATCGCCCTGAAAAAGATAATTGAAAATCAAACGCTTTTTCTGAAGGAACCTATAGATGAAGAGATTTACTCTCAAATTCTAAACTTTAACTCATTGGCTCATAGGCTATTTGAGGATTCCCTCAAAGCTTCGTTTAAATGGGATTATAAACAGGCAGATAGCATAATATCCCAAACAGAGTCTCTCGCCATGCTTGGAAATAAAATCGTAACTTTAATATCTAGCAAAAAGCTTGATCCCAACGTTTCCTCAATTTTCATGCTGATCTTCGATAGTTCCAGAAGGATCATAGAATACAGCAGGGACGTTGCAGAGGTTACGCTGAACAAAACAGTTGAGGAAATAAGCTCAGCTCAAACTTTAGAATAGCCCTCGAGTCACAAGCGTTTATTAAATGAGCCTTCAATTATAGCTATGGAAGGAGGCTAACAATTTGAGTTTTGAAATGTGGGCTGAAAAGTACAGGCCTAAAAGGTTGGATGACATGGTTGACCAGAAAGATATTGTTGAAAGGTTAAAAAGCTTCGTTAAATCCAGGAATGTGCCCCACTGCATTTTTGCAGGTCCTCCTGGCACTGGAAAAACCACGGCTGCCCTCTGTTTGGCAAGGGATTTGTATGGAGAAAATTACAGGGAGTTCATCATGGAGTTAAATGCAAGTGATGAAAGGGGAATAGACGTTGTACGTGAAACCGTGAAAACTTTTGCAAGGGTTAGGTCAATAGGCGAGGTTCCATTCAAAATAATGATACTCGACGAGGCGGATAACATGACTGCAGATGCACAACAGGCTCTGCGAAGAACTATGGAGCGATACACTGAAACTTGCAGGTTCATTTTATGCGCAAATTATAGCGGGAAAATAATAGAGCCCATACAATCCAGATGTGCACCTTTCCGTTTTACATATCTTCCACGAGAAGAACACGACAAATACTTAAAGTATATAGCTGAAAACGAAAAGGTAAAGCTGTTAAGTGAGGGGTTGGACGCCGTTTTCGATGTCTGCGGTGGAGACTTGAGAAGGGCTATAAACACACTTCAGGCTGCAGCCTCCTTGGGGAAGCCTGTAGACGCAAAAATTGTTTATTCAATAGCTGGAAGGGCAAATCCGGCTGACGTGCAGAAAATGATTGAAACAGCGATGAAAGGAAACTTTTTAGAGGCTAGAAAACAATTGCGGGAAATGATTCAGAAGTATGGAGTTGCAGGAAGCGACATAATCCGTCAGATTCACACTGAAATTTTCAGGGCTGAAATCCCTGAGCCTTGGAAGATAAAGCTGGCGGAAATAGCTGGAGAAATAGATTACAGACTTGTAGAAGGTGCAGATGAAGAGATTCAGCTGAGCGCTCTTTTGGCTAGGCTTGTGGAAGCAGCCTACGAAATGAGGGGATCCGGAAGGGCTTAGAAGTGTATTCAGCGTGGACTGTTAAGCATAAGCCCACATCCTTAAAAGAGGTTGTTGGAAACAAAGAAGCCATTGAAAAGCTCGTTGAATGGGTTAAATCATGGGACAGACGTATACCTGAAAAGAGGGCAGCTTTCATTTATGGCCCTCCAGGAGTTGGAAAAACCGTAAGTGTGGAGGCTTTAGCAAACGATCTCAGATTGGAGCTTGTAGAGAAAAACGCCAGCGATTACAGGACAGAGGAGGCTGTGAAGCGTTTTGCAGGATTAGCCTCCCAATACGCCACTTTATTCGGCGGTAAGAGGATAATTCTTTTCGACGAACTTGACGGGTTAACTGGAACAGCTGACAAGGGTGGAGTTAAAGCAATAACTGAAATCGTTAAAACTGCACAGTGCCCAATAGTTCTTATAGCAAATAGCGCTTACGACCCCCGCTTCGTAAACCTGCGCAACTACTGCCTACTAGTAGAGTTCAAAAAACCTCCAGTGAGTGAGGTTCTAAAACACTTAAAAAAAATATGCCTAGTAGAGGGTATAGAAGCTGATGAAAACGCTTTAAAATTTATTGCGCAGCGTTCAGAAGGCGACGTACGTTCAGCGGTGAATGATCTTCAAGCTTTGGCTCAGGGTAAGAAACGCTTAACCTATGATGACGTTTCATGGCTAGGCTATAGGGATAGGCAAGAAGAAATATTCACTGTTTTAAGGATGATTTTCTACGCAAAAACATGTGAGGGGGCTAAAAGGGCTGTTAACATGGCTGACGTCGATGTAGACATGCTCTTCGAGTGGATATATGAAAATTTGCCTGCACACTTAACAGATCCTCATGACTTGGCAAGGGCTATGGATGCCCTTTCAATGGCTGATGTTTACAGGGGTAGGATAAAAACCACACAGGACTGGAGTTTTATAAGGTATGTGGTTGACTTTATGACTGCAGGCGTGGCCATGGCCAGGGCTAAAACAAAAAGTGTTGGATGGGTGCCTTTTCGTTTTCCCCAGCGAATACAGATGCTTTCAAGGTCTAAGGCGGAGCGGGCCATGCAGCTTGAAATAGGGAGGAAAATTAAGCGCAGATGCCACATTTCAGCCAACAGAGCTGTTAAGGAATTTCTACCCTATTTACGGATAATTTTTAAGAATAACCGAGAAATGGCGGATGGACTTTCGAAATGGCTTGATTTAACACCTGAAATGGTTGAGCATTTGGCTGGAATTAAGGAAAACAAGCGCAGCAAATAATGGAAGGTTTAGCGGTTGGCTAGTGTATCTTGCTTCCTTCGGCAATGTCCTTTTCAGGTTGGATGGCTACAACATTTCCCTTCTCATCTTCAGCTGCCAAAATCATGCATTGAGATTCTACGCCCATAAACTTTCTTCTTTGAAGGTTTAATATGAAAGCATACTTTTTTCCAACAAGTTGTTCAGGCTTATACCATTGCAGCAGGCCGGCAACAGCCTGTCTTTTCTCAGCTCCGAAGTCTACAACCATCCTTATGAGGTTTCTTGAACCTGGAATCTGATTTGCCTCTAAAATTTTTCCAACCCGCATATCTAACTTTTTAAACTCTTCAAATGTTATTTCCATACAACTTCACCGCCAAGTCATTTCCTTCCTGGAACGTTTTTAAGTTTTATGCCGCCCTCCTTCTTTAGCTTTATCTTCTCAACAGTTTTAGCCACTCCCTCCCAGCCTTCATTTAATTTAGAACGTATTATTTCAAAAGCTTCCTTAGGGGTTAACCCATGAATTTCCTCGCCTACAGCCTTCTTCGCTAGGTTTCCAGCTGCGCTTAAAATTTCGCCGTTTAACCTTGAGTCCATCATATCTGCTAAGTGGCATATTAAAGCCTCAACTGTGCGCGGCCTTATTGGACCATAATCCCCATGGTGGGATGAAACTATGTGGATTAGCTCTAGGGGGAAGTCCCTTCTCACAAGCTCAGCTATAACTAGTGAAAGGTGGTCCATGTAATCTGCAAGTTTTGTAGAAACGTAGCTTCCATTTTCATTCAGTTTGTATGTAAGGGGTTTAAAGATGTCGTGGAGCAATATGCCTGCTAAAACAAGGTCTTTATTCACCTTTCCATGGTAGATTTTCTCTACAGAGTTACATAATGCCAATGCTAAGTTAGTGGCAGATGCAACATGCTCTATATATCCGCCTGTATAGCAATGGTGATGTGACAATCCGGCTGGAGATATTTCTAGAGGTAGACCTGAATGTTTTCGACCTTCAACTTCAAAAACTGGATTTTCAAGAATTTCAACAACCTTACTTCGAAGTTTTTCATCTTGTATTTTGGCAGCTAAAGCCCTAAGTTTAGGGTGAAGCAAGTTTAACACATCCAATTGGCTATTTTCTATTAACACATTAAAGCTATTATGGTTTTATAGGCGATTTAACCTATGCCTTTTAATTTCCTCTTCTCCATGGCTGCTGCCTGATGGGCTATTCTTATGGGTTCGGGAATGCCGCTTTCGCGTAGGCAATGCTTAACTATTTTGACGGCTGTTTCCAATGAAACCATATGGCCGACACTTACATAAACCTGCTTGAATCTTGGTTTAGCTTTTATAACAGCGCCCACAATTTCATTTTTCTCCTTCAAATATGAAAAATCTTCAGAGGCCTCTTCTAATTCTCCCACAAGCTTGCCTTTTGCAACGCCTATAGTTGGCTTGGATAGGACAAGCCCTAAATGGCTTGCTAGTCCACATCTGTATGGATGGGCATAGCCGTGGCCGTCTATTAGAAAAACATCTGGCTGTACATTTAACTTTCGAATGCATAGTATCGCGGGTGGAAGCTCTCTAAAGGCAAGAAGCGTTGGAATGTATGGCACCATGGTTTCACGAATGGCTGTTTGCACCTCACATTGGATTAGGGTGGCGTAATCTAAAACAGCTACAGCTCCAATTGAAAGGTTTCCTATATAGGCCACATCAACGCCTGCAACGTAGCGGATTGGATCTGGCAAAACATCCTTAAAAATGATATTTTTAGAAAGTTGAACCTGTGCCCTATGGGCTTTCTCGATGGAGAAGAGCTTATTCGCATGGGAAGGGCTCATTCAGCTTCCTTTCTTTTTCGACTCCTCTGGATTTCAAAATTTTTCAATAGTTTTTCAAGCTTCTCCATACGCAATTCATGGGTTAGGTCTCCCCTTGTGGTTTCTATAATTTTTCTTGCAATGTCACATTTCCTTCTAAGCCCTGGAACAAGCATGTAAGCTTCATCCATGGCCATAAGCTCTGTGTATATTTGGTCCATGATCTGTAGACACCATTCGCTTTTTTCAGCTATGCCCTCACGTAGGGAGTCTAGGGCTAAACGTCTACATTCCCCGATGACGTCTGCAAGTCCAAGCACATAGTCTATGGATGGCACGTTTATTTCTTTAGGCGTTGCAAAACGTTTCTGTTCAACCAGTGTTAGAAATATGTTTGCTTCAGCGTATTCCTGTAGGGCTGAATTAAA
>JAVZIQ010000009.1:0-35212 GCA_038871175.1 Bathyarchaeia archaeon
AGAAGAAATAATAAAAGAGTACTTGACAGGCGTAAACGGAGTGCTTCTGGCCTCAGTTTTGGGAGGCCCACTTTACACGCCTACACTTGTGGAAATAGTCTTGGGAAGAGGAATATGGGTCAGAGAAGGAATAATACTCTCTAAAGGAGCATTGCTCAGCTGGCTTATGGGACAGCCCTACGACTTTGCCAACGCTCTAGCTGTTTCAAGAATAGCCAAATGGAAAGTTGTAGCTACATATATCATCATCGCATGGGCTGGCAGCGTTATATTTGGACTGCTTTATGGTTTTCTAAGCGGGGCACTGTAGCTATGGCAGCGAAGGATTTAGAAAATAAGCAACCATGTGCATGCATCCAAGCGGCAACAGACCTTTTAAAGTCTGTTTCGCCCATAAAAGAGGGCATGTTAAAAGAAGTTAAATGCAAAAGCTGTGGAAAAACTTTTCTAACAAACTTTGAAACGGAACATTGTTACGACTGTAGACGAAAAGATCAGCAAGGGTGAAAAGCCTCATATGGCGAAAGCTTGTACGCCATGGTACCCAACAATTTTCCCAGAAAAATGTGACGGCTGCGCTCCTTATGAAGCGCCTCGCTGCGTGGAATACTGCCCAAATGGAGTGTTCGCTTTTAAAAATGGCAAAGCTATGGTGGCGAATCCCTATAAATGCGTAAATGGCTGCACCGCATGCGAACCTTTATGCCACAAAAAAGCCATAAGCTTCCCAAAACCCCAATTCACCCCTACACTAATAAAAACGGAAGAGAAAGGCTTAATAAGAAAAACTAGATGTGAAAAATGCGGCAAAGTTTTCTGGACAAATCGCAACAGCAACATATGCCTTGACTGCGAAAGTTGACGCCAAGGCTTCTGCTGAGTTATTCGTTTATTTATCCGCCGCTAACATGCCCTGGAAGAAGACTTTTTTTTCAAAATAAGTATGAAGGAGCCATAACGAAAAATTAATCAAAGTAAGCTAAGTTGTAACCATCCTAAACATCCCACAACAGGTTTGACGACAGCCCTATTTCTTTCAGCATTCAACCTTAAATTTTGTTATCTAATAATCAGCATGCATCAAAGTTATAAATAGAGGTTACACGCCACAAGGTGGTTCTCTTCGATTTTTATTAACTGTGGTTCCTTTTCAATGCATTCATCTTTTCTGTATGGGCATCTGGGGTGGAACCTACACCCGGAGGGTATGTGAATTGCTGAGGGCACTTCCCCCATGAGCTCTATTACTTTTCTTTTACGCTTTGGGTTTGGCACGGGAATTGCAGATAAAAGGGCCTGCGTGTAGGGATGTAGAGGATTTAAAAAGAGGCGTTGTTTGCTGCTCATCTCTATTATTTTTCCAAGGTACATTATGGCTATTCTGTCAGATATGTATTTGGCAACTGCCAGATCATGGGTGATGAAGAGGTAGGTTAATCCCATTTCTTTTCTAAAGTCCAGCATAAGGTCGATTATTGTTGTTCTAAGGGAAACGTCAATCATGGAGACTGGTTCATCGGCGACAACGAAATCAGGCTTTAAAATTATGGATCTTGCTAGGGCGATGCGTTGTCTTTGGCCGCCACTCAGTTGATGCGGATACAAATTGATGAACTGCTCAGGAGGGGTCAGTTCAACCTTTTCAAGCACATTAAGGATCATTTTTCTTTTCTCTTCGCCACTAGCTAAACCGTGAATTTCAAGCGGATGTCCCACAGCATCGCCAATTCTCATCCGGGGGTTAAGCGAAGCATAAGGATCTTGAAATATTATTTGCATTTTCCTTCGGAGAACTCGTAACTTCTCCCCTCTGAGATGTGTGATGTCTGAACCGTTAAAAAGGATTTTACCTGAAGTTGGTTCGAGAAGCCTTACAATAAGCCTTCCAGTTGTAGTTTTCCCACAGCCGCTTTCTCCGGCTAAAGTGAAGATCTCCCCCTTCTTTATTGAGAATGTTACATCGTCAACAGCCTTAACATAACTCATTCGCCTTGTAAACAACTGTTCAAGGAAACTTTTTTGAACTGGGAAATACTTCTTTAAATTTTCAACCCTGACAATTTCATCCACTTTTTACATCCTCTCCGCCATACAGAAAGCATCTAACAAGGGTATTTTTTCCCACATTAATCAGAGGAGGGGCTTTCATTTGGCAAATCTTTTTTACGTAGTTGCAGCGGGGCCAAAAGGGGCATCCTTCCGGGGGGTTAAGCATGTTTGGAGGAGAACCTGATATGGCTGTGAGTTTTTGATCTGATAATTCAATGTTTGGGATGCTTTGCAGTAGTCCCTTCGTGTAGGGGTGCTTAGGAGAACTGTGCAATTCTACGCTGCTGGCGTACTCAACCATTTGCCCCGCGTACATGACAATAATCTTGTCGCATCTTTCTAGAATTATGCTTAGATCATGGGATATGAGGATAAGGGCCATTCCATATATTTTGCGTAAGCTTTCCAGAAGGTCAAGTATTTTAGCTTGAACTATAACGTCTAAGGCTGTTGTGGGTTCGTCGGCTATTACTAAATCAGGGTTTAAGGCTATTGCTAAACCTATCATTATTCGTTGCCTCATTCCGCCGCTGAATTGATGGGGATAATCGTTTACACGTTCAGGCTGGATTCCAAGATTTTTCAGTATATCTTGAGCGCGTTCAAACGCCTTTTCTTTACTTGTGTTTGGCTCATGAGTGCGGATCAACTCAATGAAATGCTGGCTTATTCTTTTTACAGGGTTAAGGGAGGTCATGGGGTCTTGGAAAATGTAGGCGATTCTCCTACCTCTAATAGATCGCATTTCACTTTCTTTCAGCTTTAGAATATCTGTTCCATTAATTTTAACGCAGCCTTTGACTATGACCCCAGGGTATGGGACGAGACGTATCAGCGACAGCCCCAGTGTTGATTTTCCCGATCCAGATTCTCCAGCTAATCCCAGTTTTTCGCCTTTCTCAAGTGAAAAGGATACATCTTTAACGGCATGTATGATTCCTCTGCTTGTGCGGTAGTCAACTGTTAACGAATCGACATTTAAAAGGGGCATTTTCTCACCTCAGCGTTGAAGTTTCGGGTTTAGCAGCTCGCTTAAACCTTCCCCAATAAAGGTGAAACCTAGGGCAAGCAGTATTATCATGATTCCTGGGAAGGTTATCACCCACCATGAACCAGCTAAAATTAGCTTCCTGCCATCTGTGAGGTCCCATCCCCAGTCTGGAATATCCTTTGTAACCCCTAAGCCGATGAATGTTAAACCAGCAGCCGTCAGGACGGCGTCTGCAAAGTTTATAGTAGCTACAACAACTATTGATGGAACAACGTTTGGAAAAATATAACGGAAAAGTATAGTATACCATTTTGCGCCGGCGGCTTTGGCTGCTTCAACATAGGCTAGCTCCTTTATGCTTAAAACTTGACTTCTAACTATCCTAAAGTATGATGGAATATAAACAACTGCTATTGATAGGGCCATGTTGACAACGCCCGGGCCTAACATTGCAGCTACAGCAATGGCTATGACCAAACCTGGGAAAGCGTAAATAGCGTCTATTATAAGGGAAACTACCCTGTCAAACATGCCGCCTACATAAGATGAGAACAACCCTACTGGCACGCCGATAAGGAAGCAAACAACAACAGAGAGAGCTGAAACCTGCAGCATTATTGATCCTCCGCATAGAACTCTGCTAAGCATATCTTGGCCAAGATGGTTTGTGCCCAAGGGAAATTGCGGGTTAGGCGGAGTCCTTATTGGACCCACGCGTTCACGAGGATTATACGGCGAAATCCAAGGAGCAAGGGCTGTCATCACAACCAACGCTAGAACAATAATTATCCCGATGATGATCATCCATCCAGACGGCCCTTTCTTGCGGAGAGAGCTGGGCCAAACCAATAGTCTTGCAAGAATGGCACGTTTAAGTTTAACCTCGTCCACTTAGACAACCTTCTTACAGTCTTATCCTCGGGTCGAAGTATGCATATAAAATGTCTACTACGAGGCTCACTAAGGTGACGAATAAGCCGAACATGACGATGGCACCTTGAATGGCCGTATAATCCCTAAAATTGATTCTGTCAACAATATATCTTCCAAGGCCTGGCCATGAAAAAGTTGTTTCCGTGAGGATGGCTCCTCCCAGGAGCATGGCAAACTGCAGCCCCATCATCGTGAGGACGGGCAGAAAGGCGTTTCTAAATGCGTAGCCGTAAGTGACAGTTCTCTCCTTCAGTCCCCTAGCCCTTGCAGCCGTCACAAAGTCAAGTCTAAGGGTTTCAAGCATGTTTGTTCTCGTCAATCTAACAAACATTCCTGAAAGAATTATTCCAAGCGTTAAAGAGGGGAGAATAAGGGCTTTTACTGACTCAAAAAATTTTGAGAGGTCCCCTTCTAGGAGGCTGTCAATGGTGTATAAGCCTGTTACCGTAGTAGGCGGCGTTATTACGGGATTTATACGTAAGCCCGTGTGCAACCAGCGAAGGTAAACCCCGAAGATTAATTGGAACATTATTCCCAGAAAGAAAACTGGAATTGCATACGTGACCGTTCCAAAACCCCTTATTAAGTGATCTAAAACAGAGTTATAAGACTTAGATGAGGCTACGCCGAGTAGCACCCCAAGCAAACACGCTATGAGCATCGAGTAGATTGCCAGCTCAAGCGTTGCCGGAAAAGCGGAGAATATTTGCCCGCCCACTTCCTCAAATGTTTGCATTGACTTTCCCAGATTTGGGTATCCATGCTCTAGGAAGTAACCGACATCCACGAGGCCGCCCAGATAATCAACATACTGCATCCAAATCGGTTTATTCAATCCTAAGATGCGCCGCATTTCCTCCATCTTTTCAGGCTCAGCCTTCTTCTCAAAATGCAGGGCCACGGGGTCACCTGGCAAAACACGCATTATTATGAAAACCATTGAAAGAAGCAAGAGAAGGGTGGGTATAGTGAGCAGTATTCTCGTGATGACATAAGAACGGAGGCCCATAAACTTGCACTCTCGTTTTATGGCTTATAAGTTTTATTAAAAAAATGGGGAGGTGAAGTTTAATCTTTTGATATTAACCAGTAACGCATGTCTTGTGTAATGTCTAAGTATATGCCTGAAATGTTAGGCTTTGTTACAGCCCAAGCGCTGCTTACGTAGAGTGGAACGACGGAACACTGCTCCACAGCTATTTCGTCAATTTCAGCGTAAAGCTTCGCTCTTTTTGTAACATCTAAGGTAGCACGCGCCTCGTCGTATAGGGCAAGTTGCTTCTGGTAGGCTTCAGGACTTGTGTTATGATAGTTGGTGTGCAACCATTGGGCCCAGTACAGGAATGAATAGTCATCAGGATCCACATAGTCTGGATACCACCCGTAAACATATGTGTCCATTATCTCATTATTTCTATTAGCCCTATAGCTTGCCCAGTCTGCGCTTTTCAGCGTCACTTCGATTACTCCGCTTGCCTCAAGGGCTTCCTTGTAAAGAATAGCTTGATCTTCACTCATGGGATAATGACCTGAAGATTCATACCACAAGTCAAACTTCAGCTTATTCGCTTCGTTATATCCTAACTCAGCAAGCAACTTTCTTGTAAGGGTGTAATTGGCGTCTCCAAGCTTCTTGAACGCCTCAGTGTGGCCCAGCATACCTGGAGGTATTATGCTATAAAGGGGCTTTGATAAACCTAGGAAAACCGTATCGCAAACAGCTTTTCGGTCTAAAGCAGCGGCAACAGCAACTCTTGCTCTTCTATCATTAAATGGTGGACGCTTAGTCTGGAAACAGAAATATTGAATAAAGGCGCCAGTTCCCCACCAAACCTTCAAGTTGGGGTTTTTCTCCATGTCCAACACATCCGTTGGGGAAATGTGTCTAAATGCCATATCTACATCACCCGCTTCCATCGCTAGCCTAAGGGAGGCTGCATCGCTGTAGAATTTGAAAATCACCGTTTTTATCTTGGGATATCCGCTGTTCCAGTAATTGGGATTAGCCTCCAGTCTAATTTCGACATCCCTTCCAGCCACGCGAGACCATTTTGAGAGAATGTAAGGGCCTAAGAAAGCAACCGGAGTGCTTGCACGGGCATTACCCTCAGTGTAGTTCACTTGTGCCATAGGAGCATATTGCGGATCAACAATGGCTGAAGCTCTACAAGCCAAAATGCCCAAGAATGGGCTAAATGGAAAGTTTAGGTAAAACCGAACCTTGTATTTGCTGATGACCTCCGTCCTATTAATTATGGCGTCGTAGCCAAGACCAGCTGGGGCGCCTTCAGGGATGCTAGGTATAAGCGCAATCGCCCTGTCAAAGGAATATTTAACAAATGTGGCATCAAACTCCCTCCCATCTGGAAGTTTAACCCCCTGCCTCAAATCAAAGTCCCAAGTTTTTAAATCTTCACTGTAGGTCCAGCTTACTGCAAGTTCTGGAATAAAATCTGCTCCAGTTTCTGAACCAGGTTTAACGCTTACCAAGGTACCAGCTATCTGCTGCAGAATGCACCATCCAAAATAATCATATGCTTGGGCTGGATCAAGCGTAAGCTCAACGGAATCAGTCGTTCCAACGATTAATGATACAGGTTTAGGTGTAGGTGTAGGACTAATTGTTGGTGTTGGCGTAAGTGTCGGTGTGGGCGTTGGCTTAGGCGTAATTGTTGGTGAGGGAGTTGGTGTCGGTGTAGGTCCAGGCAAAGTTAGGTAATACGCGCCTGCCCCGATGAGGATAACAACTATCACAATAACGATTAGAATCAAAGCTGTAGTTTTCGTAATTGCTTGCCTGTCCATATATCATCTCTCCTTTCCATATCGCTAAAAGCAATCATCATAAATGATAAAAAGAGTTATTTAATACTTGCGCATGAGATACTGAGGCGACCGGAGCTGCTTGAAGTCTCCACACTCTTGTAGGTTCAAACCCCCTGCCCTCCTTAGCAAACCCTGAAAAGCCTTTGTTATTAAGACGTGTTAACTAAGTTTTTTCCAGAAGGGGAGGCGTTGAAACTTTTAACTTATTTAAAGAGTTTTTGTCTTCAGGCTTCAGAAGTGTTGTTATCTCGCGGTAACGTTGAAGAAGATCTAAACCCTTTTTTGTGGCTTTGTAGTATTCCTTTCCGTTTTTAATAGCCAAATCTAACAGGTTTATCTTTAGCATGAACTTTAAGTAATCGTTTAACTGTGTGAAGCTTAAGTTTGCTCTATACATTATTTGGGTTTTTAATGCTTCTTCTCTCGCCACATCTATAATTTGTGAAATTATGTAAAGTTTATCCCTTCTCTTTGGTGAAACATTTACACTCCAAACGTTCATTTTGGCTATGTTCCTTTAAGCTCTATAGAGAGAAGAGGGGCTGGGATGTTTTAAGCAGTGTTTCGAATTGTTGACTATTCCATTTCTTGAAATATTTCTGAAGGCTTTCTAAAAGAATTTATTTCCGCTGGATAAATAACTCTCTATGAGGTGTAGTTTAAGTGTTGATCGGCGTGATGTCTGACACGCATGACTACCTATCAATGGTTGAAAAGGCTTTGCAAAGGTTTAATGAAGAAAACGTTGAGCTTGTTCTTCACGCTGGAGATTATGTGGCACCCTTTGTCATTCCAAGGTTTAAGCATTTGAGGGCGAGGTTGATCGGCGTTTTCGGAAACAATGATGGAGACCGAGAACTTTTAAGGAAAAGGTTCAGCGAACATGAAGGATTGGAGATTCGAGGAAACTTTGCAGAGATCTCTGTGAACGACGTTAAAATTGCGCTGCTGCATGGAAGCGAGGAGGAGCTATTAAAAGCTTTAATAAACAGCGGAAGTTTCGACGTTATAGTTTATGGGCACACCCATAAGGCTGAAGTATATAGGAAAGGCGAGACTTTAGTTGTTAATCCAGGAGAAGTGTGCGGTTATTTATCTGGTAAAGCAACCATAGCCTTGCTTGACGTGGAAAGGCTGAATGCAAAAATAGTGGAGCTTGTTTAATATTTCATCCTTAAATTTGGCAGTAGGGCTTTCTCCTCTGATTTGCCAATTTGAAAAGCTCAATAATTTCTCTATCTTCAGCTCCATTCCTCATAGGAGTCAAAACATCCACTGTGTTATCATTTCTCATTAAGCAAGGTTTAAGCTTTCCATCGCTTGTCACGCGAAGGCGTGTGCAATGCATGCAAAACTCAGTGTTCTCAATGGGGTGGACAACTTCAACCTTAACGTCTGGTAAATGATATACGCGGCGGTTCTGCATAGACTTCCTCGTTTCAACCCAAACAGCCTTATTTTCCAGCATCTCCTCATACTCAGCGAGCGATTTATGGTATGTATTGTAATATTCGCTGCTTATGTTTAATGGCTCAAGCTCAATTAACTGTAAAACCGTTCCCGTTTCACGTGCAAAGCTAATCATTTCGGGCACTCGGAAGTCGTTTACACCCTTTAAAACTAGCATGTTAAGCTTAACAGGGCTTAAACCCGCCTTAATAGCTGCCTTAACACCGTTCAAAACGTTTTCAACCTTTCCACCGGTAAGTTTGCAGTAGGTTTCTCCATCAATTGTGGGAAGGTTTATGTTCACACGTTTCAACCCGTTACGCTTAAGCTCTTCAGCGAAAACCTCAAGAAGTGTTCCATTAGTGGTCATTGAAAGCTCCTCTAAACCTTGAATGGCCGCTATTCCCCCTACAATTTTTGATATGTCCTTACGAAGGAGGGGTTCTCCACCTGTAAGTTTAACTCTATTAACTCCAAGGCTTACGGCAACTCTAACTATTCGTATAACCTCTTCCGAGGTCATTTCAGGTGTAGAGCTAACCTCGCCTCTATCTTCGCCTTCTGCATGGCAGAATGTGCAATGCAGATTGCATGGTTTTGTAAGCGCCACCCTTAAATTTGTTAGGGGACGCCCATAAGGGTCTATTAACACCATCGTTATTCACGCGCGTGCTTAACGATGTGTGCTGCCTCCGGCAATATAAGCTTTTCAAAACAGAGACTAACAGCCTCCGGAGAGCCTGGAATACAGAATAAAACCTTTCCCTTGCTAACCCCCGCTGAGGCCCTGGAAAGAACAGCTGCAGAGCCTATTCGCTTGTAGCTTAAAAACCTGAAGATCTCGCCGAAGCCTGGAAGATTTTTCTCCATAAAAGGCGAGATAGTCTCTATTGTCAAATCTGAGGAAGCTATTCCTGTTCCCCCACAGAAAACAACAACATCCACATCGGAGTTTAAAACTTCTTTTAAGCTTTCCTCAATTAAGGCTTTATCGTCCGGCAGGAGTTTTCTAAAGGAGACGCTATGCCCGAATTTTATTATTAATTTTTCCATCAAGTCTCCAGACTCGTCTTCAACTTTTACGCCTTCCCTGTACTTCATATAACGTGAAGTGCTGCATATGAACACGCCGAACCTCAATTTTCTGGGAGCTTCAGCCCTGTGCTTTTCAGTGCTATGGCTCATTTCAAAGGCCTTCCTTAAACTTCTTTTCAACGCGGATTTCCATGATGCTTGTGTGAGGATACTGACCCTCCGCGTCCTTCTCATATTGTTTAACCATGTCCCATATTGTTAGAAGGCTTATGGCAGTTGCAACTAAAGCCTCCATTTCAACGCCTGTCTGGGCCTCAGTTTTAACCGTTGAAGAAACCTTAATGGTTGATTCATCTAAAATTTCCATGTCCACCTTAACATTCGTTAGGGGTAGCGGATGGCAAAATGGAATAAGAATGCTTGTTTCTTTTGCAGCTAAAACCCCTGCAATCTTAGCTGTATATAGCGGATCTCCCTTCTCAACTTTTCCACTCTTTATTAAATTTAATGTTTCTGGCTTAAGCTTAATTTTCCCAGTTGCTGTAGCTTCACGTAGAATTTTAGGTTTTCCAGTTATGTCAACCATAGCCATAGGCTGCACCTCTCGATTTATTTAGCTTAGCCCTTAGTTTAATATACTATCTTTCTTACTTTAATACTTCGAAACTTTTTGTTGAGGCTTTTTAATGCTTTCCCATTCTTCAAAGAATTTCTGTAAAGCTAAAGCCTTAGGGGAATCCTCATTAAACCTGTATAAGCGTATTCTTCCAAAAGTTTTATGCTTTAAAATTCCCTCCTCTTCTAGAGCTTCAAGATGTCTAACCGTTGCCTTATAATCGGAGCTTGTCCTCCGAGCGATTTCAGAGACGTTAAGCTCTCCAATTTGATAAATTACCTTTAAAATTTTTACACGAGCTCTTCTTCCGATAACGTCTTCTACCTGCATGGTTTATAATAAAGTAAGCCGTGTCTTATTAAAGCATGATTTGAATTTTAGCAATAAAGTTGTTTTAAACCGCTTTCCCCCTTTCAATAAGTGCTGTTAACTCCCCTTCAAGCTCTTTCGCTGATACGCCTGGAAGATATATGAGCGTTGACCTCCCACGAGGACCAGTTGAAGTGACGCTTTTCTTTATTATGCCTAAGTTTGAAAGAGCCTGCAGATACTTCCAGAGTTGAGTGTAAGTGTAAGGTTGAACGCCGAATTCTTCACAAACAATTTCATAGAACTGTTCAGCCTCTTTCAGAGTTGCATATGCCCTTTCATTTTCCTTGAAGAATCTTGCAATTCCCAGTAATAGAAGCCTTTCATGTTGACTTAAAGTGGTTAGATCGCTTTTAAGCGCAAAGGAATATATGCTTGAGGCTGCCTTACGTACGAATTCCGGGGTGATCATCCCTACTTTTTCAGCGTCTGCGTATTTTCCAGCCCTCCAAAGAAGTTCTATGGCTAATCTCGCGTTTCCACCCTCTGAATAAGCTAGTTCCGCTATGAGGTTTATGGCTTCTTCAGAAACTGTTAGCGGTTTAAAGGCTAATTGGACTCTATGGCTGATTATATCTATAAGCTGCTCCCTCGAGTATTTCTCCAAGTAAATTAGGTTTGACTGCAAAGTGCTTCTTGTACTGGGGTCTAGGCTTTCAACAGTTTCCAAATTTCTTAAAATGCATATCAACGAAATTCTTTGAGGCTTGCCGAGGCGTGTTTCATGTAGACGTGTAAGCTTGTAAACTGCATCTCCACTCTCCCTTTCAACGAAGCTTTCAAACTCGTCTAAGGCTAATATTAAGTAAGCGTTTTGCTCGTCTAAAACCTGCATCAATATGTGCAGAAGCTCCTCCGCAGAGAAACCTCTCAAAGGAAAGTTTGGATGAAAAGTAGTGAGGGCATGATGTAATATGAGGAAAAGGCTTCCACGGTATTGTCGACAGTTCACATGCACATAGCTTAGGTTTATACTTCGACGTCTAGCCTCCAATGTAATGTCTGCTCCAAACCTTTGAGTAAGGGCAGTTTTCCCAGTTCCCACGCTTCCAGCTACAAGAATTCTCTGAGACATTTTTTCAGGAGTCTGCAATATAAAGCTGAAAAATTCCCTGAGGAGACTTGTTTCTTTCTCCCTATGGATAAGCCTAGGTGGAACGTAGTTAATGTCAAGCTTTGCCTCGTCTTTAAATACGCTAATCTCCACACTTTAAAAATCGAAAAGGTTATGTTTAAAACTTCTGCATCTTCCAAATAAAAAACAGGCGAACACAAAGTTAATAAGCACATTTTGATAAGTTACATGGAAAATGATACCAAAATATTTCTTTCTAACGAAAGGGGTTGGAAAGCATAAGGACAATCTTCAGTCCTTTGAGTTAGCATTGAGAAACGCTGGAATACAACATTGCAACATTGTGAATGTTTCAAGCATAGTTCCCCCTGGATGTAAGCTCATTCCAAGGGAGAGAGGTTTAAAAATGATAAGGCCAGGGGAGATAACATTTGTTGTGTTGGCAAGAAACTCCACAAATGAGCCTCATAGGCTGATTGCGGCTTCCATCGGCGTTGCTATACCCTCTGGAAAAAACAATTACGGCTACCTTTCTGAACATCACTCTTTCGGGCAGACAGATGAGTCTGCAGGGGATTACGCTGAGGATCTTGCAGCTACAATGCTTGCCACGACAATGGGAATACCCTTTGACCCTGAAACAGCATGGGATGAGCGGAAACAGCAGTTCAAAACAAGTGGGTTGATAATTAAGACGACTAACATAACGCAGTCTGCAACCGGAGACAAAAATGGCCTTTGGACCACGGTTGTGGCTGCAGCGGTTTTCGTGCCAGAAAAAAGGACTTAGCCCAAAACTATTTTTTATTCTAAAAAAATATTAACTTTAAAAATTAAAAATAATTAGGTGGAAACTTGCCGATTAAACTTCATACTCCATTGATAATTGTCAACTTTAAAACATACCTGGAGGCAACAGGCAGAGGGGCTGTGGACCTTGCAAAAAAGGCGGAGAAAGTAAGCCTTGAAACAGACATTTGCCTTGGGGTGGCTCCTCAGTTCACAGACATCTCTGCTGTTGCCAAAGAAACTCGGATCCCAGTTTTCTCCCAACATATAGATCCTGTTGAGCCTGGAAGCTACACTGGCCATGTAGTTGCTGAAGCCATAAAAGAAGCTGGCGCTGTAGGAACCTTGATCAACCACTCTGAAAGACAACTTAAACTTTCAGACATTGACACAGCCATTAAAATTGCTAGGGTTAAAAGTTTAATTTCAGTTGTGTGTGCAAACAACCAGGACATTAGCGCGGCTGTTGCAGCTCTAAAGCCAGACATTATAGCCGTTGAACCTCCTGAGCTTATCGGAACAGGCATCCCAGTTTCAAAGGCTGAGCCTGAAGTGGTGAGAAGAACAGTTAAGCTTGTGAAGGAGATACATTCAGATGCCCTAATACTATGTGGAGCTGGAATAAGCTGCAGCGAAGACGTTTCAGCTGCATTAAAGCTTGGCACCCACGGAGTTCTTGTTGCAAGCGGCGTGGTTCAGGCGAAAGACCAATATAGGGTTTTAAAGGAATTTGCAGAAGCAGCAAGGATTTAGGGGAACAACCTTGAAAGTTGAGGCTGAATGTGCCGCCTGCCTAATAAGCCGAGGATATGCCGAAGCTAGAGAGGCAACGACAAATCCAGCTTTAAGGTTTAGAGCTATGGTTGAACTGCTTCACATGCTGAGCAAAGAGTTTAAGCCCACAGCAACACCAGCAGATTTAGGCACGAAAAGAGACCGCATAATAAAGAGAGTAACAGGAAATAGCGATCCGTACAAGAGAAGCAAGAGGATATGCAACGAAAACGCTTTAAAGCTTTTACCATCTGCTAGGAAAATTGTTGAGGAAGGCTATACACAGCAGGACAGGTTTAAGAGGGCTTGTCTATGCGCCATGGCTGCAAACATCATGGAGTTCGACATACCTGGACACAAATTCACATTTAAAACTTTCATGAAAAGCCTAAATGAGGCTAGTAAAGACCTGGTGGTAGATGACATTAACAAGATTTACGAAGTGGCAAAAAGCTCAAGCACAGCCCTTCTACTTACAGATAACGCTGGAGAAATAGTTTTCGACACACTTCTCGCTGAACAGCTTAAAAACATGGGCTTAAATGTTTTTGTAGCGGTTAAGGGCGCACCCGTGCTCAACGATGCAACCATGGAGGATGCTGAGCTTTCAGAAATGACTAAAATTGCTGATAAAGTCATAACAACTGGAACGGACGCCGTGGGACTAGCTTTGAAAGAGGTTTCAGCCGAATTTATAAGCCTTTACGATTCTGTGGACATAGTTCTGGCTAAGGGCATGGGCTACGCA
This sequence comes from Bathyarchaeia archaeon, assembly GCA_038871175.1. GTDB lineage: Archaea > Thermoproteota > Bathyarchaeia > Bathyarchaeales > Bathycorpusculaceae > JAVZIQ01. Next base: position 13,655 of record JAVZIQ010000009.1, read on the forward strand.
GAAACATTAACAGAGTACAAGCTTAAAAAGCCTCACGCCCTCTTATTTAGAACCAAATGTGAACCTGTGGCTAACTTCTTTGCAGTTCCCAGAGATAAAAACGTTGCAAAGCTGATGCAATGAATGATAACACCTAAAATAAAAGTGGGAAAAAATGAAATTTTAAACTTTAATGAAGCCCTTGGAAAAGAGTGGATAACAACCAACAGCTTAGGAGGCTACGCCTCCTCCACAATTCTAAACATAAACACCAGGAAATATCACGGCCTACTCGTCGCCTCCTTCAATCCACCAAGAGACAGAAGCGTCTGTGTTGCCAAAATTGACGAGGCGCTGCTAATTAAAGATAACATCCATCCAATATTTGCAAATGAGTTTCAATGGGGAATCTCCCCAAATGGCCATAAATTCCTAAAAGAATTTTCCATATCCCCATTTCCAAAGCATGTTTACACTTTGGAAAACGTTGAAATCAGCAGAACCATTTTTATGCCTCGTGGGAAGAACGCCGTCATAGCTATATATGAAGTTTTAAACTGGAAAGATCAGGACTTCGAAATAAATGTTTTCCCATTGTTAGCATGCAGACATTTCCACTCTGTAGTTAACCGAAAAGAAAGCCCCTTAAAGTTTTTCCAGAAACCCCGCGGGAAACAAACTGAATTGTTAGTTGAAAATCCTAAAACAGTGCTAATTTTCGGAGCCACTGAAGGTGTTTACTGCCAAGAGGAGAGATGGGTTGAAAATGTTTTCTTCCGCGAAGAACATGCCCGCGGGGAAAGCTGCATAGAAGACTGGTATAAGCCAGGCTTCTTCAAAATACACATAGAGAGAGATACGCGTAAAAATTTCGCTTTTTTGGCAGCGGCAAGCGAAGCTGAGGGTTCCGCCATACAAGTTTGGAGGACCCTGCCATACACAATGGACAACGTTGAAGCCTTATATTTGGAGGAGATAGGTCGCCGTGAAGAGTTATTAGCTAACTTCTATGATAGGCACAGGACCTTGGAGGTTAGCGACTGGCTTAGCATGGCAGTTTTGGCCGCTGACATGTTTATAGTTGGAGACCGCTGGAAATCTGTTATTGCAGGCTACCATTGGTTTGAAGATTGGGGGAGAGATACATTCATTTCTATGCCGGGGTTAATGCTTATTACGGGAAGGTTTGAAGACGCTAAAAATGTTTTTTTAACTTTCAACAGCCTCTGTAGACAAGGATTGATTCCGAACTTTATTTCAGACAGGGAAAGCCATTCGGCCTACAACTCCGTCGACGCAACCTTATGGTTTTTCAACGCTGTTCTCCAATACTTGAAGTATACAGGAGACTTTCAATTTGTTAAAGAAAACCTGTGGGAAAACATGAAATTAGCTGTTGAAAACCTCACCGAAGGAAAATTTTCAAACATGCATATGGATAAGGATAATCTGCTCTGGCATGCCCCACAGCTTACATGGATGGACGCAGCTGTAGATGGGAAACCAGTGACTCCTAGAGGCGGCAAGGCAGTTGAGGTTCAAGCCTTATGGTACAATACGCTTAAAACTGCGGAAGTTTTAGCCAGAAAGTTTAAGGAGGAAGAGAAGGCTGAAGATTTTAGCGGTTTAGCTGAAAAAGCTAAAATAAGCTTTAACGAGAAATTCTGGAATCCAAATCTAAAATGCCTATTCGACGTGATAGACGATAAGGGCGTGGACGAATCAATCAGGCCAAACCAACTAATTGCAGCGGCCCTAGACTTCACAATGCTTGAAAAAGATAAATGTGAAAAAATTTTGGACATGGTGGGCTGTGAGCTGTTAACTCCTTACGGCCTTAGAACCCTTTCAAAAAAGGATCCAAGATACGTTGGCGTTTATTTCGGAGATAGAGGAAACCGCGACAAAGCCTACCACAACGGCACTGTATGGCCTTGGCTTTTAGGCTTCTTCATAAAGGCTTTTATAAAGGTTAAGGGCTGCAGTGAACATTGGCGTGAGTACGCATGGAAAAATTTTCTTTCACCCCTATTTTCACAGCAGTTTTATATGGCTGGACTAGGCGTAATAAGCGAAGTTTTCGACGGAGACGTTCCCCACACGCCTAGGGGGTGCATAGCTCAAGCCTGGAGTCTAGCTGAGCCTTTAAGGGCCTATATTGAAGATATTATGCAGTTAAAACCGAAATATGAGGGGGAGATCCTGCAAGGCCTATGCTGATATTGCCTCCCTAAGGCTTTCAGCAGCTGTTTCAGGGGAAACTGTGTTTATGTACATACCTGTTGATTTTTCGAATCCAGCCCAAATTGAAAGCTTCGGGTAAACCTCCAAATGCCAATGGTAATGAGGACATGTTCCTCCATCCATTGAAGTGTGAAATCCAAAATTGTAAGGCGGGTCATTCAAAAGCCTTTTAAGCCCTCTGAAACATGCCTTCAAAGTGTATGCAAGCGTTTCAACTTCGCCTTCTGAAATTTCAACCAACGAAGCCATATGTCTTTTTGGAAAAATCCAAAACTCTAATGGCGCTATGCTAGCCCAAGGGGCAAAAACCGTGAAATGCGAATTTTCCGCAATTAAGCGCGGCCCAGCCTTTTCCCTCTCCAATATTTTACAGAAAACGCATTCACCTTTCTCTTTCCAGTATTTTTGGCTTGAAGCCAACTCTTCCTCGACAATTCTAGGAGTAACGGGAGTTGCTATTATTTGGCTGTGGGCGTGAGAGAGGGAAGCTCCAGCTTCTAACCCGTGATTGCGGAAAATTGAAATGTAACGCACATAAGCCTTAGAAGAAAGTTCACGAAACCTGTCGAGATAGGCGTTTATTACGTGAACAATTTGGGAGGGGTTAGCATCTGAAGGGTGATCATCATGAACTGGAGACTCCACTAAAACCTCGTGATGGCCAACAGCTGAAGCTAAATTTTCACTCTTCATAATTTCGCTATGAACGAACTTTTCCATTGGCTTGTTTGGCGGCGTAAAAGCGGGATAGAGGTTTGTAACACATCGAACAAGCCAGTCCTTACGTCTAAATCCGTTTTCATCCCTCTCCTTCTCTATTCGATCCCCTCTTTTCAGATAGAGGAGTACAGCCGGCGGCGTCATGTGCTCATTTCCGGGGCAGAGTGGGCATATGCCAACTTTAGCTTGGGTCTTACCTGCCCTAACGAAGTCTGTAGGTCTTCGACCCCGTTCGGTTGCAATGACAACCCAGCGGTTTAAGAGGTAATCACGGCGAAGTTCGTTGTAGGGCATTTCAAACTCCTTGAAACGAATAAAGGCTTAAAAAGATTTAGAGTTTTCCAAATTTAGACATCGTTAACAGTTTTCATCCAATATTTTTTCCTTGTAGGTTTTTGCGCTTTTACGCATTATCCGCCTTTTGTTTTCAGGGTCTACGGCGAACAAGCCAAATTTCATTTTAAACCCCCTAGCCCATTCGTAGTTGTCTGTTAAAGCCCAGTGAAAGTAACCTTTAACGTTTATTTTCTCCTCTTCAACTGCTTTTGCTAAAATTTCCAGATGATCCTTAATGAATTTCGGCCTAAGAATGTCCTCAGCGTCGGCTACTCCGTTCTCCATAATGTAGAGAGGCTTCTCATAGCGAGTCATAGACTTTAAAGCCTTCAACATTCCTTGAGGGTAAGTTTCCCATCCCATGTCTGAAGCCAAGTTTCCACATGCAGAAACGCTTTTTGGTTGGCATGCAAAACCGTAATTCTGCACAATTTCTGGAACAGCTACCATTCCCGCGAAAATTCTGGCCAGAAGACTCCTCTTTCCCCTAACAACAAAGCGTGTATAGTAGTTTAAGCCAAGCCAGTCTAGACGCTGTTTCAGATAGTCTTTAAATTCGCTTTTTTCCTTTACTCCGTTGAAGTTCTTATCCAACCATCCTTCTGTTATGGCCTGCGGGAAAAATTGGTTGTGCATGTTATCCATGAAAAACGCTGCCTTAACATCTAAGGCTTCACTTTCTTTTAGCGGCTCCGCTGGAATTACGTTGTGGATTAAACCCACAAATGCTGGGGTTGGGCTGTCCTCATCAGCCTTAACAGTGTCATAGGCTTTAATGACATCGTAGGCTCGAGCATGAGCCATAGACAAGTTGACAGCTGCCTTGATGAAAGCTCTGAAACTGTTTATGCCTGGTGGAAAGCCAGACTGGGAAAACATGAAGCCTGCCTCTGCAACAGCCATAGGCTCATTCAATGTTGCCCAATTATCCACCAAATCGCCTAGACTCCAAGCCATATAAGCTGCATATTTGGCATACTCGATTATGGCGAAGTCATCAAGCCATCCTTTAGGACCTTTCCTAAGCCTTGTGTCACGGACAACTATGGGATTGTGAATCCAAAGGGGAAGCGTGAAATGGTTTAGGCAAACAAAAACCTTGAATCCCTTAGCCATCAAATCCTCTATAATTGCTCTATAATGATTTAAAGCCCTTTTATCCGCTAATTTATCAAGAGCTTCCAAAACTTTTAAGTCTACATCTATTTTTGAAATTCCGCCGTCAGAAGCCCTTTCAACGCCAACCTCTACAGGGCTGGTGCTTTCTGGAAAAATTCGGCTCCATTCCACGCCTATCCTATAAGCGTTTAAACCAAGCTCTCGGGCTAAATCATGATCCTTCCTGTAAAGAGCCCAATACGCAACACCATTTTCCGGCAAATCACCGCTCACAACGCCTTCACGGATATTTTTCATATCGTGAACCCAGACAAACCAGTCAGTATTAGCGTCAAGAGTTTTACTGGCAGAATCACCCATCTCGAACTGGAAGCCGCTCCCAGAAACTCCCCAGAGAAAGCTTCTAGGAAAGCCCAACTACATTCTCCACATTTACCCTAATACTTCAAAAAATTTTAGCCTTTTCAAGGATTTAAAAGTCCCCATTGGAAAAGCCCCCTGCTTCCCCGCCCTAAGAATATTTATTTTTCTCCACACACACCTTCTTCTGTTTCAATTTTTGACAACCTTCAAGAACAGAATGGAAGGCGGTGGATCACTGAGGTTCGACGCCCAGAATCCGTCAACTCCCTCAAGCCCTACACTCGTACCCGCACCCCCTTGAGCGCTGAACGTCCAAGCTTAGGTTGCTCCCTCCCGGGCCTAGCCAGGTTCACCTGGCAAACGCGGGTGCAAGCTTCCCTACGGAAGCCGCCCTGCGACCGCCAGCCCCAAGGGACGGGTAGTCAAAGCTTCGGAAGTGAGGGTTAGACGGCCTTAGACGCCTCAGCCTCAGATTTCGGCCCGTCCTATAGAGGGTTTACGGTACAGGGGACCCCTAGCCCCCCGCCTAAGACCCACCGCCAAAAGATTCATGAGCAAACAGAACTATAAAACTTTACTTTAGGCTATTGTTAAGCCAGTTTAAATAAGGTTTGTAGCCGTCATGTATGGTTATGGCTAATATTTCTGGAATTTCGTAGCTGTGCTGGGCTTTTATTATTTCAGAAAGTTTTTCAAAAAGATCAGCTCGAGTTTTAATGATTAGAAGGTTTTCTGTAGCCTCTTCTATTTTTCCACTCCACCAGAATAACGATTGAAGCGGACCTAATATGTTGGCGCAGGCAATGAGCTTCTCCTCTAAAAGGATCCTAGCAATTTTTTCAGCTTCCTCCCTGTTACGGGTTGTGACTAAGACGATTAAAGGAGGCTCATCCATGTATTATTCCCTATTAGCCTATTTTTACAGAAGGATTTATCTTGTTTGCTTTGGAATTTTGAATCTACGAGCGTCCGGATGGTGTTGTTGCTTGAAAACCATTGGTTTGGTTACAAGCGGGGGAGATGCCCCTGGGATGAACGCAGCCATACGTGCAATAACCCGAATCGCCAGCTTGGAAGGTTTCCAAGTTCTAGGCTTTGAGAGGGGTTGGGAAGGACTGATAAATAATCGTTTTAGGCGTTTAACTCCCCGCTCCGTTGGGGGAATAATCCATTTAGGCGGCACTATTCTCCTCACTTCACGCTGTCCATATTTCCGTAAACAAGAAGGGATAAACAGGGCTGCCGAAACCCTTTCAGCCCACAATGTGGATGGGTTAGTTGTTATTGGGGGGGACGGCTCTTTCAGGGGAGCCCTAGAGCTGAGCAGGGAGACAGATGCTTTAATAGTTGGGGTTCCAGCAACTATTGACAATGATGTTTACGGTACAGATGAAACAATCGGGTTTGACACGGCCGTGAACACAGCAGTTGCTGAAATTGACAAGATTAGAGACACAGCTATTTCTCATGAAAGAATTTTCATAGTGGAGGTTATGGGGAGGAGGAGAGGATTCCTAGCCTTAACAGTGGGCTTAACTGTTGGAGCTGAGGTTATTTTGATTCCTGAAGCTCCCTGCGAAAGTGAAGAGATTTACAGAACAGTTAAAGAGAATGCGGCTAAGGGGAAAAAGTCAGGCATAATCGTAGCAGCTGAAGGGGTGGGAGACACCCGTAAAATAGCCAGACAAATAGAGGAAAACACTGGGGCGGAGGTTAGGTTAAGCATTGTGGGTTACGCCCAGAGGGGAGGAAGCCCAACAGCGAGGAGCCGTCTAATAGCAAGCCTTTTTGCAGAAAAAGCTGTTAACCTCATTAAAAAAGGAATAGGAAACAAAATTGTTGGGATACAGAGGGGCGAAATAACAGAGATAGATATTCAAACCTCATGCAGTATGGAAAAACCAATAAACCTAGGTTTGCTTGAACTTGCGAAAATTTTGGCTACATGAAAATATTTTCCTTCATCCGAAGAAGACGCTGGCTATGTCGTAAAGCTCCAAATTTACAGTTTTTCTTCTGCCCACCACCTCTTTAAGCGGCACACTGACAATTTTATTACCTTGTACTGCAGCCATGTAACCAAACTTTCCCTCGTGGACAAGGTCTATGGCTGCTATTCCAAACCTTGTGGCTAACACTCTGTCGAAGGCTGTGGGAGAGCCGCCTCTCTGGAGATGTCCTAAAACAACAACCCGGGTTTCAATGCCTGTAAGCTTTTCAATTTCTTTTCCAAGATAGTAGCCAACCCCTCCTAGGCTTATATGGCCGAACTCGTCTATAGCTTCGCTGTAAACGATTTCCCTTCCACCCACAGGCTTTGCGCCTTCTGCAACAACTATGAGGCTGAAGTTTCTCCCGCGTTTCTGCCTTCGCCTTATATACTCGCAAACCTCTTCTATGTTGAAGGGCTTTTCAGGAATTAAAATTACATCTGCCCCTCCTGCAAGTCCAGCTTCCAAGGCTATATGCCCCGTATACCTTCCCATAACCTCTAAGATTATGACTCTGTTATGGGCTTCAGCCGTTGTGTGAAGCCTGTCAAGGGCCTCTGTGGCTATGGCCACAGCGGTGTTAAAACCGAAAGTGTAATCCGTCCCCGCCAAATCATTGTCGATTGTTTTAGGAACACCTACACATTTAAGTCCATAACCCTCCATTTTATATGCCACATTAAGAGTGTCCTCTCCACCAATGACAACCACAGCCTCCATCCCAACCTTCGCCATATTCTCGATTATTCTCTCAGGGCCTTTCTCCCGTTTGAATGGATTAGTTCTTGAAGTGCCAAGTATTGACCCCCCTCTATGGAGAATTCCAATTATGGCGTTTAACTCCATGGATATAAAGTTGCCTTCAAGAAGCCCTCTCCATCCGTCTCTTATACCAACTATTTCATCTCCATAATTTAAAATGCCCTTCCTAACGACAGCCCTTATCACGGCATTAATTCCAGGGGCATCTCCACCCCCGCTTAAAATTCCAACCTTCATGTTTCTCCCTCTAGGGCTTTGCCTGAACTTCCAAAGAGGCGCATCTTTCCCCTAACAACCTCTTTCATAGCCTCCTTTGCCGGACCGAGAATTTTCCTAGGGTCAAACTCCCCTGGAAATCTAGCTAAAACCTCTCGGACTGAAGCTGTGAAGGCAAGTCTCAGATCAGTGTCTATGTTGATTTTTCTTATCCCTAAAGAGATAGCCTTCCTAATGTGTTCTTCAGGTATCCCCTTAGCCCCTGAAAGTTCAGCTCCAAACTTAACGGCCTTATCGATGATCCATGATGGAACACTTGAAGCTCCATGTAATACTAGGGGTACATTCACTCTCTTAGCTATAAGCCTCAACCTTTCAAAGTCAAGGTGAGGTTCACCCTTAAACTTGTAGGCGCCGTGAGATGTGCCTATTGAAACTGCAAGCGCATCCACCCCTGTAAGTCTAACAAACTCTTCAGCCTCGCAGGGATCTGTTAAGACAGCCTCCCTTTCAACAATTTTCTCCTCCGCACCGGCAAGTCTTCCAAGTTCACCTTCAACAGAAACTCCCTTCTGATGAGCTAAATCCACAACACGCTTTGTTAAGGCAACGTTCCCCTCAAAGGGCAAATGAGAACCGTCAATCATGACGGATGTAAAGCCGGCCTCTATGCATTTCTCAACGGTTTCCACATCCACTCCATGATCAAGGTGTAGAGACACTGGAACAGTTATGGATTGAGCTGAAACTCTGACCAAGGCAGCAACATAACTCAGCCCAGCATATTTTATAGCACCTGGAGTAACTGCAACAATAGCAGGTGATTTCTCCTCAACAGCAGCCTCAACAACAGCTGATAAACTCTCAAGGTTTTGAATGTTAAATGCTCCGACGGCATAGCCTCCACGCTCTGCATTTTGTAACAAACTACTATTTGTGACAAGCATAAGTTTTCACCCCAAAATAGAAATAGCCCTATATAAAATATTTACTAACCTAAATTGAAAATCAATGAAATCATGAAAAATTGTGCCGCACAAATAGTAAGCATAGATTAAAAAAAGTTTAGGGTTCATATCAAATAACGGAGCTTAACGTCCAATGCCGAAGTAGATTCAAGTGCTAGTGGATTAACTTAGCAATTATTGTATCAGCACTTGTAATAAAGGAACGCCGGGCTCAAAACTAACCATGCTTATATTTCGGTTTCTTCCATACATGTTTTAGAGTGGGCATAGTTGACGAGGAAAGAAGAGGAAAAAAGCCTCCTGCAAAGGTCAAAAAATTTTCTGGAAACTGCTGAATTCCAAATAAGTAGAGGATTCTACGACCTTGCAGCCTTCAGCCTTGAGCAAGCCCTACAGCTTTTCCTTAAGGCTAAACTTTTAGCAGAAGGTGCTGATTACCCGAGAAAACATAGCCTTAGGGCCCTTCTTAAAATGTTATCAGAGCTAGTTTCAGAAGACAAGAAAAGCCAAGTGGAAAAAGTTTTAGAAGACTACCTGCTTGAACTCGGTATGCTTGAAGATGCATATATAACCTCAAGATACATCACAAGAGAATTCACAAAAGAAGAGTTAGAAAAACTCTCAAAAGCAGTTAAGGAGATAATGGAAAATGTCACGCGACCCAATTATTGAGGCAGCTTTAAAAAGGCGAGACACATTCAAGAATTTAAAAGAAAACCTCAAAACCCTTAAGAATGTTGTCAAGAAACTTGACCAAGAAGCTCAAATCTACCTCTTCGGATCAGTTGCAGAGGAAAGCTATACATACTCAAGCGACATAGACATACTAATAATCACAAAGCTATATCCAGCAAAAATTCACGCTGAACTCTGGAAAGCTGGAATAAGCGAACCCTTCGAAATACATGTGCACACACCGGAAAAAGCAGAATTTTACAAGGGAAAAATGAAACTGGTTGAAATTTAAGCCTCAACAAAGTTTTATAAAGACAAATGGGCTTCAGCCGTAACACTCTTCAACAGCTCTCAGGCGACGCGGGGGCAATTTGAACATTAGGGAATATATCCTATCGCGTCTATTTCTATTAGAAATTCTGGCCTTGCAAGGCTTGCAACAACGGCGACTGTGCTGGCGGGAGGGTTCTCAACGAGAAAGGGGGCGTGTTTTTGGTAGTATTCTAATTCTGTTTTCCGCATTCGAGGGTAATCCTCTAAGTTCTTAAGAAGTATAAGTGTCTTAACTATATTGTTCATTGAGCTTCCCGCCTCCTCCATGGCTTTCTTTATTTTGTTTAGAGCGTTCAGCATTTGCTCCTCAAAGGTTGTCGGTATCTCCAAAGTATCATCGTTTTGCCCTTGACAGCCAGAAATAAAGATTAAATTCCCAACAACCACTGATCTTGAAAATTTTGGATGTTGAGGAGTTACATGAGGGTAAGCCAGTTTCTTACCAGCCCAATATTCAGGGTAATACTTTACCTCATCCCTCGGCTTAAGCTTACCAACAACATCATCGTTCATAAGCATCAGTAATAGAGTTACCGGCAAAATCATATAAATTTTTAGTTTAGCTATTCCAACCAGTTTAAAAATTTACCGTGATCAGTACTTAGATCTCCACGGTTAAGTTTAGATTTTCGCGCAACAGAATCCTTGTTTATACTTCTATCCTGAGCTGTACTATTTGGAATATCTCGCGCAAAAATTTAAAAAAATGGGATGCTGAAAAGTGGAATGGCTGTTAAACTGTTTAGGACTTTGGAGGTATCGGAAATATCAATTGGCCGTTTGTTTGGATCTCTGGAACGGGTGAGTATACGATGCGCATCTCCCATTTCCAAGGTTTGTCTACTTTTTGCCATTGACCAACTACAACTGGTCGCGGGGAATCGTGTGCTAGCTTGGAGAACTTGACATGCCCAACCATAGTGTACATGTCAGTTTCCGCTATTGCGTTGTTAATAGCTTCCTTATCAAGTTTTCCGGCTCTTGATATTGCGTCAAACAAAATCTGCATTGCAGCGTATCCAAAGCCTGTTGTATAACAGTACTGGGTAACCTCTACGGGCGTGCCCTTAGCTTGAGACCACCTTTCATGCAAAGACCATGGAGTTGTCCCGCCTATGCCGACATGTGTTGCAGGATCATAAGTTGGGTCCCATTTGATTTCTGATAGCCATCCAAATGGTAAATCTCCTCCCCAAGCTGAAATTTCTTCGTAAAACATTGCACCCCTAGCTATCCACCCAATTTTAGGTGTATATCCTAACTGAGCCATTTGCTTGACTACTGTTCCAAAGTCTATTCCAGGGAGGTTTGCCCATAATATTTCGCAGTTAGCTCTTTTCCATTCTTCTATCAGTCCTGTGAAATCTGTCGTTCCAGGCGGGTACAAACCTAAAGTTTCCCCAGTATGTACAGGGGTTCTCCATGGAATGTAGCCTAACTCCTCTTTAACAACTGTTGGGAAAGTTTCATACCAGCCCCTTCCATCAGCATCATCACAAGCTAATATTGCCACTCGAGGAGGACTCTCGGTATAGGATCGCTCATTCATTTTGGTTATTCCAACAGCAGCGTCAGCAAGCCTATAGCCTTTTTTACCCTCTAACCATGAATGCCCTGTTGCTGCACCTGGTGCAGCTGCTATTCTGAAGAGTATGCTCCATGCATAGTTATAGCCACCAGCAACTGGGAAACCTGGAACAGATTTACCTGCTGGACCGCCAGCCCACCAAGGTTCCCATGGACTACCTGCCACTATGGGAGTCTTATACCTATCACATTCCACAGAGATGGGGTTCCATATAACTGGTGGTCCGTCTCCACCAACTAAAGCAATTACACCATCTTTAAGTATAAGGTCCGCGGCTTGAGATGCAGCTTTAGATGGATCTCCCTCATTATTATAAACTATGTATTTAACGGTTATTCTGCGGCCTCCCACTAAAACGCCACCTTGCGCATTAATGTCCTCAACAGCTGCTTTGTGGCCAAAAGTTAGCCCTGCATTAAAGGCCGCCATGGGACCTGTAAGATCCAAAGTAGCGCCTATAACGATTTCTTCTGCTGGAGGCCTTGTTAATAGATATACCACTGAGGCTATTACTATTATGGCAATAATAACAACCACTATCCCGGCGATAGCTTTCTTACTTACCATTTGATCACCCTCAATAATTTTATTATTCACGCTATACGTTTTTAAAAGTTGCGACAGCTCACAGCGTAATAAGAGATGACAGAACAAAGTTAAAGCTCAATTAAAAAGATTTGTAGACTCTATCAAAAACGGATGGCCGTTAAGTTTATTTGTAGAGTATGACAATTTTATACAAAACTAGATAAACGCGCAAGTTAATGATTCCAAATACAACCCAAAATCCAATTAGGAGTTTAAAAAATGAAGGCTGATGATGCAATCCTTAATGTTGTAAAACTTAAAAAAAGCTTTGGCGGGATAATAGCTGTTAAAGATTTGTCTTTCCACTTAAATGATAAAGAAGTATTAGGCTTAATGGGTCCAAATGGGGCTGGAAAAACAACAGTTTTTAATCTCATATCCGGCGTCTACAAACCCGATTTTGGTGCAATAAAATATAAGGGAAAAGAAATTGTTGGACTGCCTCCGCATCAAATACGACGTTTGGGGATAGCGAGAACTTATCAAATTCCCCAGCCATTTCCGCGTTTAACTGTGTTTCAAAACGTCTTCATAGCGGGGATATATGGAGGCAACTTTAATAAAGTAGAGGCTGAAAAAAGGACAGAGGAAGTGCTCAGCCTTGTTGGTCTCTCAAGCAGAAGAGACGCTGTGGCTGGAAGCTTAAAGCTTATGGATCTTAAAAACCTGGAACTTGCTAGAGCTCTTGTTTCTAACCCAGGATTGCTGCTAGTTGATGAGGTGGGAGCAGGTTTAACTGATGCGGAGATTCCTCAACTGCTTAAAATTCTGAAAACGATAAACGACATGGGTGTTTCCATCATATTAATCGAGCATATTCCAAAACTTGTTGTGGAGGCTGTGGATAGACTAATAATAATGAGCGAAGGCGAGAAAATTGCTGATGGTTATCCAGAGGAAGTAATGAAGGACATTAGGGTAATCGAATCTTACTTAGGCAGAGAAACAACTAAAACAGAGTGACAGCTATGGTTAAAGAGTTATTACTAAAACTTGAGGATGTCTCAGTGTTTTACGGTGACTTTTGCGCTGTTAGGAATATAAATATAGATGTTTATAAGGGTGAGATAGTATCCCTTGTTGGCGCTAATGGGTCGGGCAAAACCACTCTGCTAAATTCGATAATTGGTTTAGTTCACCCGGCTAAAGGTTCTATCATGTTTGGAGGCAGAAGGATAGATAATTTGGACGCCTCTCACATAGTTCCGCTTGGTATTTCACTAGTGCCTGAAGGGCGAAGGATTTTCCCTGCGCTTACAGTTTATGAAAACCTCCTTGCAGGCTCATACATTCCAAAAGCGAGGAGCAATAAGAGGCAAATGCTACAGAAAGTGTATGAATTATTTCCAGTGCTACTTGAAAGAAGTAAACAGCTTGCAGGTACATTGAGCGGCGGGGAGCAGCAAATGCTTGCAATAGGACGGGCATTAATGTCTAACCCGAAACTTTTGCTTTTAGACGAAATTTCGCTTGGACTTTCACCCATAGTTACGCTTAAACTATACGAGGCTATAAGGAAAATAAATTCAGAAGGAACTACAATACTTTTAGTTGAGCAAAATGTAAGGCAAAGTCTAAAAATTTCCAATAGAGCATATGTTTTAAAGGCTGGGGAAATAGTGTTGAGTGGAAGTTCAGCGGATCTTAAAGATGAGGAGGAAATTAAATTAGCTTACTTTGGTGTATGAATATGATTTCTGAGTTTTTGACGAACTTAGTTACTCCCATAATCAATGGCGTACTTTTAGGCGGATTATACGCCGTAATCGGGCTAGGTCTTTCTCTAGTATTCGGCGTTATGAAGATGGTAAACCTAGCTCATGGAGCATTTGTCGTTTTCGGTAGCTATATGGGTTTAGCATTTTTAACCTCTTTTGGAATGGACCCAGTTTTAGCCCTAATTTTCATTGCTCCCACATTATTCATTGTCGGTTATTGTATCCAAAAGTTTCTTCTTAATCGAGCTTACAGATTGGGCGGAGAACCTCCCTTGTTGATAACTTACGGTATATCCGTAATTCTTGCAAACTTGTATCAACAAATTTTTTCCCCTTACTTTAAATCTTTAGTAACTTCTTACGCTATAAGTGGCTTCTTAATAGGACCCTACACCATCCCGTTAATATACCTTTTAGATTTTATCATAGCTTTTGCCGCTATGCTTGTGCTTCACTGGCTTTTAAACAAGACTTATATAGGGTTATCCATCCGTTGCGCAGCACAAGATTCAGCGGCAGCCAAACTCATGGGAATGGACATAAATCATGTTTATGCATTAACTTTCGGCATTGCCTTGTTTTTTGCCTCCATAGCAGGAGCGTTCCTTGGATTAACTTTCCCCTTCAGTCCTGCTTCTTCTTTTACATATCTTTTTGTAGCATTTGGCGTTGTTGTTATAGGCGGCTTGGGAAGCATGGTCGGAACTTTCATAGGAGGTATAGTTTTAGGGTTATCTCAAACTTTAGGTTCTCATTTTCTAGGCATAGGCCTCCAATCCTTTGTAGGCTTTATTGTTATATTCATAATGCTGGCAATTAGACCTCAAGGAATATTCGGTGTTAAAGAATGAAAACAGAGGAATTTAAATTCAATTTCGGATACATCCTGTTGATTATTATCGTGGTTGGTATGGCTTTATTGCCTACCATAGGAGTTGGGTGGTATGTTCTACATGTGCTTTTTCTTTTCTTCGTGTATTTGACTCTGGCAAACATGTGGAACTTGCTGGCTGGTTATTCCGGCCTTGTTTCTTTGGGTCAACCTGCATTTATGGGGATTGCGGGATACACATTGGCGATGTTGATTTGGTTTTATAGCGTACCTCTGTATCTTGCTGTATTGACAGCATGTGTTGTTGCAACGGCGTTCGCAGCAATCTTATCTGTACCTCTTTTTAGGATGAGGGGTCTTTACTTTTCTATAGGTACATTACTGTTGAATGAAATCTGTAGAATTTGGTTCAACTGGTGGAGACCTATTCCTACTCCTGGAGCCCCTGTTGGGGGAGGTGCAGGTTTTGGAATTGTAAGCGGCCTTTCTCCTATATATCTCTATTATTTAGCTCTAGCAGTTGGAGTAGCGTCGATGTTGCTTACGCGTTTTATCCTTAGATCTAAGCTTGGAGCAGGGCTTATGGCGATCCGTGATAACGAGAGATCTGCTGCGACGTGTGGGATAAACGTTTTTAGATGCAAGCTATACTCTTTTCTAACCGCGACATTCGTTACAGGATTAGCTTCATGTGTATTTTATTTCTTTCAAGGTCACATCGAACCAACAGGTGCTTTTAGTATTTCTTGGCTAAACGTTATGCTTATGGCAGTTATAATAGGAGGCATAGGCACAGAGGAGGGTCCGATTATAGGAGCAGCAATAGTGGTTTTATTAGCACAGCTGTTGCCCGGCTATGCCCAATATAGCCCGCTTATTTTGGGAGTATTGCTTGTTGTCGTAATAACAATTCTCCCGCCGGGGATTGTTGGAGTACTACGCAAAACTCGAACTTACAACATGCTCTTAAAATATCTATCAAGGTAATTTAAACAGGCTGTGAAACTAAAAGTTTAGTAAGATTTTTATACATCTTGCATCCCCCTCTTTTAAAAGAGGTAAGGATGGATGTCTCACGTATCTAAACCCTATCCGCCACCGGGCACCGAATGGTGGACTAAAAAAGAACCTGTGGTTGTAAAAGTCTCTGAGGTCAAATCGGTAGTGCCACCAAAACATAAAAACTCTTCATCATTTCCTTTAATAAGAACAGAGAATGTAGAAGTATTCATAACGGAAATGAGGCCTGGAGCAGTTGCTGAGCTAGATGTCCACCCAATATCAGAACATGCCTTCCTAGTGCTCTCAGGAAAAGGCAAATGGGTAGTTGAGGGCAAAGAATACGTTTTGGAACCTGGAACATTCATTTGGATGCCTCCAGGAGCAAAACATGAAAATTTAACAATAGGCGATGAAACTCTGCGTGTGGTTGTAGTTTTTGCACCCAGTAGGTTAAAAGAGAAGAAATAGTGCGCTAACAAACTCCATAATATTCAATTTTTTTATCTTTTTATCCTCTCTTATTAATCATGCATCACATGAGAAATACTCAATAAAATTTTTTATATCTGGGTGTTTAATAGGTAAAGTGTCAAGGAGGGCTAAAATGAGTTTTGGAGTGATGGGAGTAGATTTTGAAGAGAGAGTTAACTATGAACGACTTCGGAAAGAGCGGTTGGAAAGAGCTAAGGAGCAGCTTAAAGCCCACAATCTTGGAGCAATATTATGCTTTGATTTCGATAATATACGTTACATTACCGGCACACATGTTGGTGAGTGGGCTAGAAACAAAATGCAAAGATATGTCATATTGCCTGTAGATTCTGATCCGATCCTTTTCGATCCGGCTGCACCAGCAAAACGGAAAACGTGCCCTTGGATTGCCGAGAGAGTTTTCCCTTCTGTGGGGTCTATGAGGGGTTCTATTCCGCCTGAAGTGGGTATGATGGAAAAGGTTGCAAACAGCATAGTCGATGTCTTAAATGAATATAAAGTAGCAGATTTGCCACTGGGTGTAGATTTAATCGAAATCCCTCTTATGGAAGCTTTTGTAAATAGAGGGATTAAAGTTGTAGATGGCCAGCAGGCAATGCTTGACGCTAGAATCATCAAAACTAAGGATGAAATTGAGTTGTTAAGCATGGCAGCTTCTATGGTAGATGCAGCCTACGCAGAGGTTGCGAGAAATCTCAGTCCTGGAATTAGGGAGAATGAACTTGTTGCTTTAGTTAACAACGTTCTTTACACGCTTGGGTCGGACTTGGTTGAATGTGTAAACGTGGTTTCAGGCCCCAGAGGAGCACCTCACCCGCATCTTTTTGCTGATAGAATAATTAGACCAGGAGATATGGTATACCTTGACATCATGCATTCATACAATGGCTATCGCACATGTTATTATCGAACCTTTGTTGTAGGCGAACCAACAAAAGCGCAAATTGAAGCTTATGAAAATGCTTGGAAATGGTTAAAGGATTCCATGGACGCTGTAAGGCCTGGTGCAACCACCGCGGACATTGCAAGCTGCTGGCCTTCAGCAGAGGAGTTAGGTTTTAAAAACGAGGAAGAGGCATTTCTGCTTCAATTCGGCCATGGAGTTGGATTGAGCATTTGGGAAAAGCCGGTTATTTCAAGGCTTTTTTCATTGAAAAAGCCATTCAAAATCCAGAGAGGAATGGTTTTTGCCCTTGAAACTTGGTGTCCCTCCAAAGATGGTAGGGGTGCAGCAAGAATTGAGGAGGAGGTTGTGGTGACAGAGACAGGGTGCGAAAGGCTATTTAAGTTCCCTGCAGAAGAATTAACATCTTGCCCCATATTTTAGGGAGGTGATAGAATATGGATGGAAAAACTACGGTGGGATTCGCTGGAATAGGTTTAATGGGGAGCCCAATGTCAAAAAACATATTGAAAAATGGATATCCCCTCATTGTATGGAATAGGACGGCGAAGAAATTTGAAGAACATGTGAAACTTGGAGCTATTCCAGCGAAAAACCCGAAAGAGTTAGCTGAAAAATCCGATGTCATAATATGTATGCTAGCAACTCCTTCTGCCACAGAAGATGTCGTGTTGGGCAGAGGCGACTTTCAGGGAGTTGGAATTATTGACGGCCTTGAGAAAGGAAAAATCGTGATAGATATGAGCACAAATTTGCCAAACGTCGCCGAAAAACTCGCTGAAGCTGTAAGGGAGAAAGGCGGAGAATTCATTGACGCCCCTGTTATAGGGAGCGTAAAACCGGCAACTGAGGGAACTTTAACTATACTAGCTGCTGGTAAAAAAGAAGTTGTCGATAAAGTCAAGCCAATACTAGAGACTATGGGCAAAAAAATATGGTATATAGGTGAAACGGGGAAAGGATGCGCTATGAAATTAACCATGAATCTACACTTGCATATAATAACGGGAGCTTTTGCAGAGAGCATAACATTTGGAGCAAAAGCAGGACTTGACCCAGCGTTGATTGTTGAAATATGGAACAGTAGCATTTTCAAAACTTACATTACTGAAACTAAAGGAAAGAAAGTTATAGACGGAGACTGGACGGCAGCATTTACACTGGAACTAGCCGCTAAAGACACACGTCTTGCAGTTGAGATGGCTAGAGAAGTAGGAGCCTGCGTCCCATTGGGAAGTTTAGTTGAACAATTATATAACACTGCAATAGCCAACGGAATGAAGGCTATGGACTACTGCGCATTGGCAGCAATGTACGAGCGTCTAAGCAATGTAAAAGTATCCAAGCCAACATCATAAATTCTATTTTCCCCTTTTCTTTTTATTTGCATCTAAAGCCTTAAATAAAATGGAAGTGGGAGGTTTGGAAATTTTAAACAGTGAGAAGCTTATGTGGATGTATACAAAGATGCTTGAAATAAGGCGATTTGAAGAAAATATAAGCGAAGAATATGGAAAGGGATTGGTTCCAGGGTTAGTCCACCTTTCTATAGGGCAAGAGGCTGTTGCTGTGGGAGTGTGTGCCAATTTAGGAAGAGACGATTATGTTATTGGCACCCACCGAGGTCATGGAATTGCCATTGCAAAAGGAGTGCCGTTGGATAAGCTTGCAGCTGAGATTTTAGGAAGAGAAAATGGTTGTTGTAAGGGTAGGGGAGGCTCCATGAGAGTTGCTTATGTGGATGCGGGTTTACTCTATTCTTGTCCCATTGTGGGAACGGGATTACCTTTGGCAACAGGAGTTGGACTCTCAATCAAACTTCGGAAAACCGACCAGGTGGCTGTGACCTTTTTTGGAGATGGGGCTTCAAACACTGGAGATTTCCATGAGGCCTTGAATTTAGCATCCATATGGAAGCTGCCGGTAATTTTCGTTTGCGAAAATAACATGTATGCCATTTCAGTTCATGTTAAAAAGTCAACTTCAGTAGAAAACATTTCAGAGAGAGCGCATGGATATAATATTCCAGGCTTAACTGTTGACGGTAACGACATAATTGCAGTTTATAATGCTGCACATGAAGCAATTCAACGGGCAAGGAATAACGGCGGGCCAACCTTGATTGAATGTAAAACCTACAGAACTGTTGGACACGGCACTACAGATCCTGGAGTTGCTTACAGAACCGCGGAGGAAATCGAAGAGTGGAAGGAGAAATGCCCAATTAAAAGATTTGAAAATTATCTAATTAAGAGTGGAATACTTAGGGAAGAAAATGTGCAACAGATAAAGAACGATGTAGATTTGAGGGTGAAAATGGCTATAAAATTTGCCGAGGAAAGTCCATATCCTACTCCTGATCAAGTTGCAGAATATGTTTATTGAAGGTGATGCTGTTGAGGGAAATAACGTATGTTGAAGCTTTAAATGAAGCTTTAAGGGAAGAAATGCGCCACGATGAACGCGTCATCGTTTTAGGCGAAGACGTTCAATTAGGGTATTCTGGACGTGGAGGACTTTTTCTAGTTACGGCAGAGTTAATGAAGGAATTTGGCCCTGAGAGAGTTAGGGACACTCCAATCTCTGAAGAGGGCTTTGTAGGAGCTGCCATCGGAGCTGCTATAAGCGGTTTTAAGCCTGTTGTTGAAATAATGTATGCGGATTTTCTACTTTGCTGCATGAATCAAATAGTGAACGTTGCCGCCAAACTGAGTTATTCGACAGGTGGACAGTTAAAAGTTCCACTCGTGATAAGATCTATGATTGGGCAGGGAAGGGGTGTAGGAAGCGATCATTCACAAGTTCCTATAGCTTGGTTTATGAACGTGCCTGGATTAAAGATAGTTGTGCCTTCAACTCCATATGATGCTAAGGGCTTGTTAAAGAGCTCAATACGAAGTTCGGGTCCTGTAATGTTCTTTGAGTCTTTCCTCCTTTACCGCAATAAAGGACCCGTGCCGGAACAAGAGTATGTTATACCACTAGGAGAGGCTGACATAAAAAGAAAAGGGAAAGATATCACTATAGTGGCTGTATCTACAATGGTGCCTCGTGCACTTTCAGCAGCTGAAAAACTCCGAGAAATGGGTATCGACGCGGAAATAGTGGACCCTCGCACCCTTGTACCTTTTGACAAAAAAACAATCCTTAACTCTGTAATGAAAACTAACCGTTTAGTGATTGCAGAAAGCGGCGTAAAAACATGTGGCATAGGAGCTGAAATTGCCAGTCTAGTTATAGAAGAGGCTTTTGACTATTTAGATGCTCCAATCAAAAGGGTTGCCGCCCCCTCCATCCCTGCACCAGCTGCTCCTACATTAGAAAGGCTTACGATTCCTGATGAAAATGACATAATAAAAGCCGTCAAAGAACTTTTTTAAGGATGGTGGCTAAATTGAAGACTGTTATAATGCCTAAACTTGACTTGGCGATGGACAGCGGAGACATTGTCGAGTGGTTTAAAGGGGAAGGGGAGAACCTTCGAGAAGGAGAACCTCTTGTAAGCATAATGACCCAGAAAGTTACATATGAAATTGCCTCGCCAGCTAATGGTATATTATATAAGATATTAGCACCTCCGAATACAGAGGTGCCCGTGGGAAACCCAATCGCTGTGATTATTGAACCTAACGATGATGTTGCAAGTATTGATCATTATATCGAAGAGCTCATGGCAAAAAAGGTTACTCCTCAAGTTGAAATTAAAAAAGAACAAGTGTTTGAGATTGAAGAAGAGTTGAAAGAGGAAGTTTCGAGAATAAAAATATCCCCGGCGGCTAGAAAACTCGCAGAGGAGCACGGCGTTGATTTTAGGAAAATTAAGGGAACTGGTCCTGAGGGAAGGATAACAAGGGAAGATGTATTAAAAGCCATAGAAGAACCTAAAAGGGAAAAAGGTAAAGTAATGCCTTTAACAGGTATTAGGAAAATAATTGCAGAAAGAATGACTTTGAGTCATAAGGTTATACCTCCTGTAACTTATTCTATGGAAGTGGATGCCACACAAATGGTGGCAGCTCATAATCTTTTCAAAGAAAAGGAAAACGTGGACTTATCCTACAACACTTTGATAATTAGAGCCGTGGCCAAAGCCATAACTGACTACCCAATTTTTAACTCAACCATAGAAGGAGAGAACATAAGAATATTAGATGATATCAACATTGGATTAGCTGTGGCGACGGACTATGGACTTGTTGTTCCAGTAATTCATAACGCAGATAAAAAAGAAGATATTAAGGAGCTAAATTCAAAGGTTATAGAATTGATTGAACGGGCGAGACAAAACAAACTAAGTATAAGCGAAGTTTCCAACGGCACTTTTATAATCACCAATCTGGGAATGTTTGGCGTAGATATTTTTACCCCTATAATCTTTCCCGATCAAGTTGCAATACTGGGAGTTGGTAGAATGACGGAGAAACCTGTGGTTGTTTCTGGACGCATTGAAATAAAACCTATTCTAACATTGTCTTTAACAGCTGACCACAGAGTTATAGACGGAGCATTAGCCGCCATATTCCTGAGAAGAGTTAAAGAAAACCTAGAAAATATTGGTTTAATTATTTAAAAGATTTATTACCTACTTTTTAATTTGACATTTAACTCGAAAAATGGAAAAATGGAGACTTCTTAGCCTAAGGTCCAGCGATCCCTACTTGAATATGGCGATAGAAGAAGCCGTATTAATAGCTGTTAATGAGGGAAAATCGCCCAGCACCGTGCGTT
>JAVZIQ010000010.1:0-1338 GCA_038871175.1 Bathyarchaeia archaeon
AAAAAATGGGCTATGGGAAATATTTCCAGTGGAAATCAGAGGAAGAATGGATGAAAAACATGATAGAGGGTTTGCCATTAACGCTTGAAGAACTTAAGGAAAAAGGGTTTTGGCTTGGTGAAACTAAGTTTCAGAAATATAAGGATGGCCTTCAAACTCCAACTGGTAAAGTGGAAATATATTCTACCCTTTTAGAGGTTGTGGGACATAACCCGTTGCCAGAGTTTAAACAGCCAGCAGTTGTTCCGGATGATAAGTTCCCTCTAAGATTGATAAGTGGTAGAATGCCCTTTCAGGCCAACTTGGTCACGCAGAACATTCCAATGTTAATGGAAATTGAAAGCGAAAATTGGGCTGAGATCAACCCGAAAGATGCAGAGAAATACGGAGTTAAAAATGGAGAATACATGGTTATAGAATCTCCTTTAGACAGCATTACTGTAAAGGCCAAGGTTACTGAAGGCATTATGCCAGGCGTAATATGTGTAATCCACGGGTTTGGATTTGGACATTGGAGTATGGGAAAATACGCTAAGGGGAGGGGTGCGAATATTAATAAGCTTATAGACACACATGTGGACCCAATAAGTGGGGCTGTAGCCTATAACGAATGTAAAGTTAGGGTGAGGAAAGCATAATGTCCACCCGTCGAGGATTTTTCATAGACATTGAAAGATGTATTAAATGCCATGCATGCGAGATAGCCTGCCGAGTTTGGAACGGCATAACTGTCCCCTCATATAGAACTGTTTTAGAAATTGAAAATGGCACATACCCATTCGTGGAGAGGACAAACGTTTCCTTGGCTTGTATGCACTGCGAGGAACCCTACTGTGTTGCAGCATGCCCAGCTAAAGCTATATCAAAAAGGGATGACGGCGTAGTGCTTGTGGATAAAGAGAAGTGTGTAGGCTGTAGACTATGCAGTTGGGTGTGTCCCTTTGGAGCTCCAAAATATGGGGCGGACATGAAAATGCAAAAATGCACTTTCTGCGACGATCGACCTGACTGGATGCCTAGAGCATGTGAAGAAGTTTGCCCGACAAATGCAATAGTCTGTGGGACTGTAGACCAGTTGGAAAAGACTGCAATGGAGAGAAAGGGACAGAGGCTTATATCATTGTTGAAAGGCAAGAAAGCAGCCCTTTACATTCTTCCCTAAATTAAATTAGAGATTTACCACCTAAAGGGATAAATGTCATTTCAAGGCTTTACGCCGCTAATTATGCAATAACCAATTTTTTCGCTTAGCCAGTAATGGAATGAAATCTTTTGTAAAAGATCCCAGCTTATTTTGCAACTAGATTTAACCTCGAAGTTCAAAACTTCCTCCACACT
>JAVZIQ010000010.1:1348-23594 GCA_038871175.1 Bathyarchaeia archaeon
TTGATCTTTTAAGAACTGGCAAATCAGGTTGATTACATGTGAGGAAACATCTTCGCTTTCAACGTTGATTAGCCCAGCTTTTCTGAACTTATCCATATAGTTTTCTAAAGTTTCAGCGCCAGATATACAGTCTGTATATAGCAGGAACCCATTCGTTTCATTTGGCAGAGTCTTTTTTAAAAAGACATCTGAGATGACTATTTTAGCTCCTGGCTTTATCACTCTCCCCATCTCTTTTAACACCTTTAACTTGTCTGGAAAGAGGCATAATGAACATTCGCTTATAGCTGCATCGAAAGTATTGTCTTTGAACGGAAGGCTTTCAGAGTCTCCTGCTATAAAACTGACTTCATGCAGATCCAGCATTCTAGTCCAGGTGCTTGCATACTTAACCATTTTTAATGATAGGTCGACTCCAACAACCCTCCAACTGAAATTCGTTACTAGATAGTACGCTGTTGAACCAGCTCCGGAAGCCACGTCAAGAATTTCAAGACCTTGTTGGGAGCCTATTTTTTCAGCAATTTTTTCAGTTAGTTCTATGCCTCCTGGATGGTAACATACAGGTGTCCACGAATTGGAGTCTACGTTCAGCCTTTCCTCATAGAACTGTTTAACCGATTTTTTAACTTCTGTTACTCCTTCTTCCAATTTAATACCTCAACATGCTCTTTATTTTTTCTCTTTCTTCACGCGAAATTTTTCCCAAGCGAGTAATTCTGTTGCTCATTGTTTGGAGGAAATCCACAGTTTTGTCATATTGAGGTATAGTGGTTGTTAAAGATTGTAGCCTCAAAGGGTTTACGCCATACTGCCTAAGCTGATTTTTAAGTTTAGCTACATGCTGTCGCAGTTTTTCTCCTGCAAAGGGGCTGTCTTCCCCCTCTGCTAGCGCTACACCGTCAGCTCCATAGGCAAATGCGTTAACTATGTGTTTTATTCCCACACGCATACAGCTAGGCACCGGTATTGGTCTAACATTTGCTATATAACTCAGCCTTCTGGTTCCAGCCAGGTCTAAGGAGGCGTATGCTGTTGTCTTTTCAATGAAGGCTATTATTTTAGGCTCCTCTATCTCTTTTTCACATACTCCTCTTATCTGCTCAATGAACTGTTTTTCAGTGAAGTTTTGCAGGTCTAAAGCCTCTTTCGGACATGCTGTTACGCAAGCGCCGCAGTTTATGCATGAGAGAGGTATTATGTTCAATTTTGAATCAACGATGTTTATAGCGCCTGTTGGACATATTTTAAGGCATTCACCGCAAGCATCACATAAGTTTTGGTTTATTACGGGTATCTCTGGAGAGAGTTCAAGTTCTCCTTTTCCTATGAAGGTTGAAGCTCTGGATGCAGAGGCCATGGCCTGTTCAACCGACTCTCTAATGTCTTTTGGCCCTAATGCACATCCACAGACAAATATTCCTCTCCTTGTTCCGTCGACTGGATCAAGCTTATAATGTTTTTCCACTATGAAGCCATCAGGTCCTAAACTGACACCTAGAACCTTGGCCAAACTTTCCGTTCCAGTTGAGGGGATGATGGCTGTGCTTAGCACAACCATGTCGAAAGCCTCTTCAATAAGCATTCCTGTTATGGTGTCTATAGCCTTAACAACTAACCCTTTGTTTGTATTCATGACTCTGGATGGCAGGCCTCTGATAAATCTCACCCCCTGATTCTTCGCCCTCTCAAAAAACTCTTCGTATCCTCTACCGTAGGCACGGATGTCCTGATAGAAAATCCAGGGTTCGGCTTCGGCAACTGCTTTCATTAGAATTATCGATTGCTTAATCGCCACCATGCATCCTATTTTACAGCAATACTCTTTAGAGCCTTCTCTAAGTGCTCTGCTTCCAGCGCATAAGATGAATGCGACCTTTTTTAACGTTTTTCCATCTGATGGGCGGCGAAATCCCAGACGCATTATGCGTTCAAACTCTAAATTAGTTACAATGTCCGGATGTGTCCCATAAGAGTATTCCCCAACCATCCTTGGATCTATCTGGTCGTATCCCGTTGCAATTATTATGGCTCCAACATCCAGCTCAATTTCCTGAGGCTCTTTAGAAAAGTTTATGGCTCTTGGACTGCAAACATCCACACATTTGAAGCATTTAATGCAACGATCAGCATCTCTGGTGTAGATGCGGGGAACAGCCTGAGGGTAAGGGACATAAATGGCTTTTCTCAACTCTAAGTTTTCATCAAATTCGTTTAAGATTTCTACTGGGCAAACCTTTGAGCATTCGTCGCAACCGGTACATTTAGCTTCATCTATATATCTAGGCTTTAACCTAACTGTAACTTTGTAATCTCCAGGCATTCCCTTTATTGCAACTGGCTCTGCCATTGTAATTATTTGCACGTTCGGGCTTTGGGAAACCTGAACCATCCTCGGAGCCAGAATACAGTATGAACAGTCTAATGTTGGAAAAGTTTCACTTAGCTGGGCCATATGTCCCCCTATGCTGGGGCCGCGCTCAACCAAATACACTTTATAGCCTTTTCCGGCCATCTCTAGGGCGGCTTGAATTCCGGCTATACCTCCCCCTACAACTAAAACTTCTTTTCTAACAATTGTTTTTATGGGTTGTAATTCCTCAAGATATCTAGCTCGGCTTATGCCTCCCTTAATGAGGTCTATGGCCTTTTCCGTAGCCTTTTCCCTATCACTGTGAACCCAGCTGCAGTGCTCCCTAATATTAACCATTTCTAGAAGATAAGGGTTTAAACCAGCATCTGAAACAGCTCTTCTAAAAGTTTCAAGGTGTAACTGAATTGAACATGCAGCTACGACAACTCCGCTAATTCCCTTCTCTTTTATTCCCATTTTAATTATGTTCTGACCGGGAGTGCTGCAGAGGTAATCTGTTGATTCAACAACCTTTACATCTCTTAATCGCCCAATAACATCCTTAACCTTCTCAACATCAACAGTATCTTTTATGTTACGTCCGCAATGACAAATATAAACGCCTATCAAACCTAAATTCGCTCCACGTAGCCTATCTTAGAGTTTACTTTACAATAACGCTTCTTTTTATACTTTTACATCAAAAAAAATATATCCCAAATGTGCCTTTCTTCGCATAAAACAATGAAACAATATTTGGAAGAATAGCCTATGACATTCAGGAAAACTGGGAAAAGCAAAACTCGTAAAAGGCTTATTCTTGAAAGAATAACGCTTTCAACTAAGCAGATCTTAACTCTTGACCTTGAACGTTGCATAGGATGTGGAATTTGTGAAAAAGTATGTCCGGAAAAAGCTCTATCAAGGCCGATACCTCCAACAGTACAGGGTGGAAGGCTGATAGCGAAAATAGGCGTAGACATAGATGATAGTAGATGCACTTTCTGTGGAGAATGCGTTCCATTATGTCCGATGAACGCCATATCCATTGAAATAGACGGACACGAAAAAGTTCCAGTGATTGAAAAAGAGGTCTTTCCAACAATTTTTAGACGCATAGATGTTGAAGTAAGTAAGTGTAACCCTGTTTGTAAAATGGTTTGCCAGGAGAAATGCCCAGTCAAGGCTTTGCAAGTAATTGTTGAAAGGGGGAAACCAGAGGAAAGGGAGAAAATAATTGCGGTAAACATAGATAGAAAATTATGTATATACTGCAAACAGTGTGAGGCTGCATGCCCCCTAGACGCCATTCATGTTATAAAGCCTTTCATAGGCTTTGCAGAGTTGAATGTAAACTTATGCCCAGAGGGATGCCAGGCATGCGTCGATGTCTGCCCAAGCAAGGCTATTATCATAAATGATGAAGGTAAACCGAAGATAGTTCAGGAATTTTGCATATACTGTGGGGCGTGTGAAGCGGTTTGCCCAGAGAAGGCCGTTAAAGTGGTGAGAACCTTAATCTTACATTCAGAGATAAAATCTGGAGCTTGGAATGAGGCATTAGAGAAAATAACCTCCTACATGTCTTTAGTTAAGGAATTAAACGTAAAATGTAAGAAAAAGGCCTATGTTCGTGCGTCAGCTGTCGAGGAGAGAACCGAAGCCATTCTGTAGTTTATTATTTCACTTTAACGCTTTGCTTTGTAATTCTTCTCTTAGGCTTTGCCCAAAAACCGTAGGCCATGAGAAAAAAACCTGATAGGCCTATTAAAGTACCTAAACCCAGATAGGGATGAAATGGTTTCGGCATTTTTCCTATCAGTTTTATGTTGCCTGAAATTTCAACAGGCTTTGTTCCTTCATTTTTAATCTCTAAAAAATCAGCTTTCGCACGAGTCTCATTTACGTCTATTTTAACTCTATCGTTTATGTAAGCTCCACTTTCATCGAAAATGACGTTTACCAAATCTGTCTTCACAGATTTTGGATCGTAATAATAATATGGGTTATAAGTAGAGTCAGAAAATGTTAAGGTTCCAACCCTTACTCTGACAGAGCCGGAAGCTGATATATTTAACTCTAAAAATAGTTCTAAAATACTTTTACTTTCTAAAAGTGATTTTAAATCGCTTGTACGAGTATTTGCCACTGCACGGTCGATAAAGGCGCAGCCTGTAGCGTTAAATTTGTCTTCAGTATCATTTCGGTAATGGTACAGTACCGGTGGGGTTATTGGGTTCCACTCATCTATTACTTCCTCGCCGATACGTGTCTCCTGTACGGCAACAGCTAAAACAACTCCTAGCACAAGTACTAGTAAAGCAACGAAGACCACGGCCTTTTTCATGGTTCTTCTCCAGTTGTTAAACACGAATAAAGGTATTAACCTTACTATATCTATACAGTGCGTTTTAGCGCTGATTTTTTCTGCTGTTAGAATTATAGGCTATAATGTGTTTTCATTAGAACCTTCTTTTGATGCCGAGTGAGTATAGAGGGTAATCGTTCTCCCAGAATTCGTCTCTGCATGCAACGAAGCATTCATAGCATGCTATACATTTTGATACGTCGATGATTATGGCCCACTTGGTCGTTTAGGTTTCTCCAAATCTTTTAACTTCTACGAGACATGAATTTGGGGCCATGGCGCTTGCGTTTTTAGACATTAAACGTGAAGGAGTTAGTAGGTTGATGTAGCATCCGCGGTCTATGAATTTGTCTGCATCACCCATTGGATCAAATTCTGCGCTTCCCTCGTAGGCATGGACAACTCCTGGGCGAACTCTTCCAGTGACCTCAGCTATGCATATTACGGTTCCTCTGTCGTTGTAGACTTTGACTAGATCTCCATCTTTTATACCTCTTTTTTCAGCGTCTGTTGAGTTTATCCTTAGAATCCAATAGTAAAATCCGTCTCCGCCCTTGCGTCTGTGGTCTGGTATATCATTGATCCAGCTGTCTTTACCATCATATTGGGTGAAGAATGAGTATCTGGGATGTGGAGATATTAATTGGAGTGGATATTTGTCTATCAATGGGCTTTCCGTGCCCTCCCATGAGGGTATGTACTTGGGTATAGGCGGCCTTTCAGGATCGTTTGGTTCGAACCTTTTTAGGCTTTGAGCTTCAAACTCTAATAACCCTGAGGTTGTTCCTAATCCGTATCCGTCTGGAACTCCCATAATTCTTCCACCTGAAAATCCAGGGTCAGGGGTGTCCCTTTTTCTTCCCTCGGCAAACCATCTTAAAGCTGGGGTTGGCTTGTAGGGTTTTTGTAGGGGGACAACGAAGTACCCTTTTCTCTTGAATTCCTCCCAGCTAATGTTTTTTGATAGGTCTGTGACTTCAAACATCCTTTTAACCCAGTCCAGCTCGGTCATGCCGTTTTCTGTGTATTTCTCGTAGAACCCAAGGGCTTTTGCAACTGACGCGAATATTTGATAGTCTGATTTAGATTCTCCTAAGGGATCTATGCATTTCATCTGCAAAACTATTATGCGATGGTTTGTTGAGTAAGAGAGGTGTGGTGTGTATCCTCCGGATGTGGCCCACTCTCCAATATCCCACCTTTCAAGGTTGGTGCATGCGGGAAGCACCAAGTCGGCAAATTTTGCTTCACCTTCAAACCATATGGCTTGGTTGACGATAAATTCAAGTTTTGGGCTTCTGTACATTTTGATCCATCTGTTTGTTTCAGTCATTGTTGAAATGTATGATGTGCCGTACCTCCAAAACATTTTTGCAACGGAGAATCCGTCTTCTGGATATTTGTATTTTCTAAATTGGGCTTCGGGGTATAGTCCGGCGAAACCCTTGCCTCTCCATTCAACTGGAGGGTTTAAAATGGCCTCGGGCAGGAGGAGTCTTAAAACATGTTGTCCTTGGGGCTCATTTACAGTCCATCTTACAGGCATTTTAGTTATGCCTCGCGATAGAAGCGTTGCTGCTGCATTGTTTGTTGCATCTCCTGAAATGCCTCCCTCAGCGTATCCTGGAAAGTAAAATTTAGCGTTGTAAGGCACTCCTGCTGTTGTCCCCCAGATGTTGCGTCCAGGCTTTCCAAGCCCCTGCATAGCTGCTAAAAGAACCATCATCCTTGCCCACTCATGGCCGTATGCAGCTCTACATGCCCCTCCCATACCTCCTCTTCCACATGCAATCATTGTTTTTCTTTTAGCCCACTCCTTTGCAAGGGCCCTTATTTCACGTGCTGAAACATTGCATATATTCTCAGCCCACTCAGGGGTTTTGGGTTTTCCATCTTCCTCGCCTAGAACGTAAGCCTTCCACTTTTCAAAGCCTAAAGTTCTTTTTTCGATGTAATCTTTGTCGTATGAGTCGTTTTTGATCCATGTGTAGGCAATGGCCAGGGCTAGAGCTGTGTCTGTTCCAGGTTTTGGGGCAAGCCACTTATCAGCGAAATTTGCTGCAGTCCAGTTGTAAAAAGGATCTATAAAAACCATTTTTACGCCAAGTTCTTTAAGCCAGAACCTCCAAGGAACAGATTCGTGGCCGCCGTATGTGCCTAATGTTGCATGGGGATCGCATGACCAGAAAATTATCATTTCGCAGTGTTTTAGTGCGTCTTCTAGGAGGTCGTATTGTTCTGGTATGCCTAGCCTCCATGAGAAGCCCCAGTGGTGCATTGCTCCCCAGAACCATCCTTCCCAGCTGTCAGGGTTGTGATCTGCATAAGTAGCCCCTAAAATTGACATAAACCGGTGGTATGCACTTTGTCTGTAACCTATTGTTCCCCAACTGTGATGTGAAGAGGCTGTCGTTATTATTGCTGGAGACCCATAATTCTTGATTATGCGTTCCATTTCTGCAGCTAAAAGTTCTAAGGCTTCTTCCCAGCTTATTCTTTCATAACTAGACTTCCCTCTTTTTTCAGGATTTCTTTCACCGTTAGGGTTAAAGTCTACTCTCTTAAGCGGGTATAAAACTCGATTAGGCGCGTAAACTTTGGCTCTAACAGAGAGGGTCCATGGAGCCACCAGAGCCTTCCTTGGCGGGCTGAAAGACTTATTCCTTGCTTCAATAGCCCACGATTCAGTATCTTCAGGAGATAATTCAAGCGGCTCAACGCTTGTTATCCTTCCGTCCTTAACATATACAAAAATGGGTCCGCCCTTTGTGCAGTTAGTGTACCGCATGAATCCATCCTCAGTTTTTAAGCCAAAATCCTCTACCATACTTTCACCGTCCATTCAACACTTCCATTCAACACTTCCATTTTAAATTTATGTATAGGGTTAGTATTATCTTAAAACTTTAAAAATATTCGCAGCCTAACTCTACATTCTAAGGTAAATTGGGAGATCCGTTATACAATTATAAGCGTTTATGAGATGTAAATTTTTAGTCTCCTTGTCGAATTTTAGCCTATGCAGCTTCTAGGCCTGTCATCCCTCATATTTTGGCATTACACGCAATCCACAAGGCGTTTCTCATTAAAGTTATCATTTTCCTAGATAAGTTTTCTTTAATTTTGGATCTTTTAAAAGGTCCATAGATGTTCCTTCAAGAACTATTTTTCCATTTTCCATCACATAGGCCCTTTTAGAGAGTTGCAATGATAGGTGCACGTTCTGTTCGACTAATAGAATTGCAACTTTTGTTTCTTCGTTTATCCTCTTTATGGTTTCGAATATTGAAAGGGTTATTTTTGGAGCTAACCCTAGTGATGGTTCGTCTAGCATGAGTAATTTCGGGCGCAGCATCAATGCTCTGCCAATGGCAAGCATTTGTTGTTCCCCACCGCTTAAAGTGCTGGCTAACTGCTTACTCCTTTCTTTAAGTATGGGGAAGAGGTTATGCACCATTTCTAAAGTTTCATCTCTTTTCTTCCAGGCTTCTGGCAGGTAGGCGCCCATTTTGAGATTTTCTTCAACTGTTAGGGATGGGAAAAGTTTTCTACCTTCCATGACATGGGCAATGCCTAAAGAGGCTCTTTTATGAGGCTTAAGTTTGGTTATGTCTTTTTCTAGAAATTTGATTTTGCCACTTTTTGGATATAATAGGCCGCCGATGGTTCTTAGTAGAGTTGTTTTGCCTGCTCCGTTGCTTCCAATGATAGATACCAGATCTCCACCTGAAACTTTTAAGCTGACATCCCATAAAACTTGCAAGTCTCCATATCCAGATTCTATTTTTTCAACTTCAAGCATAAAATCACCTTTACACGAAGTACTTTTCACCTAGATAGGCTTCTATCACTGAGCTGTCGCTCGCAATTTTCTCCGGAGGTCCTTCAGCTATTAGTTTGCCTTGATGGAGGACAATAATGCGTTCCGCTAAGGACATTACAACTTTCATAACATGCTCAGTCAGTATAATCGTTAAGCCTTCAGCGCGGATTTTCCTGACAATTTCAATCATGTCGTCTATTTCGGTAGGGTTTAATCCTGCAAATGCTTCATCCAATAAAAGTAGCTTTGGATTGGTTGCCAATGCCCTTGCCACTTCGCAGCGTCTTCTATAATTAAAGTTCAATTTGCCTACGGGTAGATCTGCATATTCATCCAGCATTAAAAAGCTTACTATTTCCTTAGCGCTTTGTCTTGCCTCTCTTAATGATGCGCCTCTGCCTAATGCACCGACGGTGACGTTTTCAAGCAATGTTAAATTTAGAAATGAACGTGGAATCTGAAAGGTTCTTGCAATTCCCAACCTGCATATTTTATGGTTTGGTAAACCTGTAATGTCTTTTCCCTCAAACATCACCTTACCTGATGTGGGCTTATAGAACCCTGTTACACAATTGTATAAGGTTGTTTTCCCAGCTCCGTTAGGTCCGATGATGCCGACAACCTCTCCCTTCTCAACTTCTAATGTAACGTTACTTAAAGCGGACAATCCACCAAAATGCTTTGACAATTCCTTAGTTTCGAGTAGCGCCATTTAAATAACCTCTAAGACTTTGCAACCTTCATATTGTAACACTTATTTTATAAACCTTATTTTGGCTTTTACAAGACCCCAAATACCCTTTCTAGCTAAGAAGAATATTATTATAAATACCGCTCCGAAAACCACAAGGTCCATTCCAGCCCTCCATCCAAATAACACTCTTAGATATTCTCCAACTCCAACCCTGATTAATGAGCCTATCAAAGGGCCGAGAATGGTGCCTGCTCCGCCTATTATTGTGATTAAAATTGGCTCAATAGAGGTGAACAGCGTTAAAACGCCTCCAGGTTCCATTGATGGATCTATGTATGAAATGTATACTGCGAACACGCTTCCAGCAACACCTGCGATGAAACTGCTTATGAATATTGCAAACAATTTTAACCTAAACGAGTTCACCCCTAAAGAATTCGATGCGTCTTCGTCTTCTCTGATGGACTGAAGCAATAACCCGTAACGTGACTTAGATAAAGCATATACTACGTAAAACGAGATAATCATGAGAATTAACGAGATATAATAGTATGGGAGTTTTTCTGTGAATTCTATTACGAAAAATGGTGTGATTAAGGGCTGTGAACGAGCTATAGATATTCCAAGGGCCCCCCCTGTGAAGGCAGTATTGCCTACTATAAGTCTAATGACCTCTGTTGTCGCTAAAGTTGCCAGTGCAAAGTATGGGCCTCTAAGCCTAAAACAGATAAATCCTATAGCTAAACCTATAAGAGAACCAATAACTCCTCCCAGAATAAAACCAGACAGTGGACTGAGCCTGAAAAATTCTATGTATAGTGTTAATATTCCAACAGTGTATGCACCCATGCCGAAAAATGCTGCGTGGCCTAAAGAGGATTGACCTGCATAACCTGCAAGTAAATTCCATGACTGTGCAAGTGTAGCGAAAATTATTATTAATATGACCACATGTAAAAGATATGTTTGACTGGCTATAAAGTATGGTGCTATAAAGGCAATAATTATTAAGACTATAGTTAAAATAGCTTTTAGACCAGAGGACTTAAAATGCACCATGTTTATCTCCTACCAAATAGTCCCTGCGGCCTAAATATAAGAATCAATACAAACAGTGCAAAACCCACGGCTGGCGTTAAAGAATAAGCCATCACAAGCGAAGCTAATGATTGAGCCACGCCTATTATTATGCCGCCAAAAAAAGCGCCTAAAACGTTGCCTAAACCAGCGAAGACACATATTATTAGGGCGAATAGTGTGAGTTGTATGCCGAGATATGGAAATATGTAGTAAATAAGGGCGAGAATAGCGCCTCCACAGCCAGCCAGCCCAATGCCTAACCCACCTCCTACCTGTCGCATCAAATCAGCGCTTATGCCTAAAGATTCCGCAGCCTCGGGATCTTGGCTTACCGCCTTAATCGCAATACCCACTTTGGTTTTTGACAGAAAAATTTGTACAAAAACTATCAAGGCAAGAGTCAAAACAAACGCTAAAATTTCTTTTCCGCTGAGAAAAACCGGGCCGAACTGATATCCGCCAAATTCAACTGGAACTGTTCTATAATCGCCGCCCCATATCAAAAGCATTAAATTTTCCATCAGTATTGACAATCCAAACGTCAAAATTATCGAGCCGAGCATTTCCCCTATTATATACTTGAACATGCCCTTTGTCATAATCATGCCTATACAGAAAAACAAAGCAAAAGCAATAGGAATAGATATTAAAGGCGGAACGTTGAACAAATAAAAAAGCCAGTAAGATGTAAACATTCCTAAGACAGCAAAATCGCCGTGCGCTAAGTTCTTTATACCCATTACACCAAAAATCAAACTCATTCCCATAGCTATAGTTGCATATATAACTCCTAAAATTACTCCGTGGACAGCGATTGATATCACAAGATCAAACATGTAATTCAACCCGATGATAGCCTATTACTCCACTAATCCCATCGTTTCACTTAAAAAACTTGCGGCAAAAATTCATTTCCCGGACGTAAACATTACCACTGTTTCAATGCTTAAGCACTTTCCCTCCTACAATCACGCGCATAATGTCAGGCCTAATAATTCAAAACTAAGACATTTTTATATGTGAATGTCAATGTGCATAAGATTTATATTGAAAACTACTTATAATAACAATTTGCAAATGAGGTTTTATGGAAATGAGTCCTCGTATTTTAAATGGGAAAGCCATTACAAAGATGCAGGCAGCAGTAATCGCCGTAATAATAATCGTCGCCATTATCGCAGGAATAGCCTACTATTCCCTCATGGGCCCAGCGGCAACCCCAACGCCTGCAACACCCACGCCTAAAACTCCTACACCAGCCACGCCTACTCCTGCTACTCCGACTCCTGCTACGCCTACTCCTGCCACTCCTACACCAGCCACGCCTACTCCTGCTACTCCGACTCCTGCTACGCCTACTCCAGTGCCATTGTTGGAGGGTTACGAGTTAAGAGTTGGTATATGCTTGCCTATATCAGGTGCTATGGCAGCCTTTGGGACGTCTGGGTTGCGTGGTGCTCAATTGGCCACTGAGGAGATTAATAGCGCTGGTGGGATTCTGGGTGCCAAAATTAAACTGGTTATCGAGGACTTTGCAGCTGATCCAAAAATAGCCGTAAGTGCTACGGAGAAATTAATAACAGTTGATAAGGTGCACGTAGTTAGAGGTTACTTCACAAGTTCAGGCGCCATGTCCGCTATGCCGATTGCAGAGCAATACAAAACTCCAGTGCTCTCAATTGGTAGTAGCGCTAAGGAGCTTTGCGAAAAAGGTTGGACGTATTGGTTTAAAACACCACCGAACAGCACAATGTTCAGTGTGGTAGCTGTTGATTTCCTTACTAAAACTGTTGAGCCAGCTCTGAAGCTTACAAGGCCGTTAAAGGTGGCTGTGCTCCATGAGAACACTCTAATGGGAGAGTCTGACAAGAACGAATTTCTGAAAGTGATTGAGAAACAAAAGCTTAATTGGCAGGTGGTGGCAGTTAAAGCTTACACTTCGGGTGCACTGGATTTCAAGCCGGTGCTTGAGGAGCTTAAGGCTTTAGGGCCTGACGTGGTGGCTGCTTCAGGGTACTTAACGGACACGGTGTTAATTGCTAAACAGTCTAGGGAGATAGCGTTTAACCCATTATGGATAAGTATCGGAGGGGCTGGGATGCAAACCCCCGCACTCATTGAATTGGCTGGAGAAAATGTAAAGTACTGGTTTGTAGCAAACGAGTACTGGTGGGATAGAGCTTATCCAAACCCAGTAGCGGGGAGGAAAGTGGCTGATCTCTTCGTTGCAAAGACCGGTTATCCTCCAGACTTCCAGGGTTGGTCAGGGTACTATGGAATGTATATTCTAAAGGCACTTATCGAAAAATTGGCAGGATTTGATCCTGACGGAGTTAAGCAGGCTTTCAAAGCAGACAATGTGGCACAGATTCGTAAAATGATAAGGGACGGTCTTGCAACACTTAAGCTTTATTTTGACACGTTAGGAGAAATCTACTTTGAACCAAATGGGCAGATGGCCTACTCACTATATGGTCCAACCATGGGGTGCACCATTCTTCAAATTCAACCTGCAAAACCAGACGATCCATGGTCTGCTCAGGGACTAACATTCCACACAGTACACTCAGAAGTATACAAGGTGGCAGACGCAATCATTCCAAAATAGTCCCTTACAAGGGACAATCCCCTTCTCTTTTTTACACAGCTTAATTTAATGCCTAGGTTATAATTTGGCTTTTCCAAAATTATTCACGTAATTTTAAGTGTTCTGACTTAGTTGATTAAGCTTAAACTTCTTAAATTGGCGTGGGTTCCTTAACTTAATTAAGGGCTCTAAAAAGAAGGCTGGTGAGATTTCTAGAAGCGATAGGAATTAGATCCAGGGGCTATTCCGACCGTCAACTTCTAGGTTTAGAATTTTCTATTCAGTATAGTAAACCTTAAATTCCGTGTGGGAAATGTTTGAGTGGGGATTTGAAATGGGAAAATATGATGTAGACTCAAAGTATCTTCACGGGATGTTAGATCCGAAGTATATCGGTAAACCTGAAGATGTCTTAAAGAAGGTTAGTGTTGAAATGCTTGGTAAGGCTGTAGAGGTCTACGATCTCTCACATCCTTTCGGTCCAGGTGTGCCTTTATGGCCGTATTTTGAAGACATAAAAATCGATAGGATGCATTACCATGCAAAGTCTCGGGTTCTTTCGCAGGTGTTGACGCATACCATGCACGTTTCAACACATGCGGATTCTCCGGTTCATGTTGAAGAAGGTTTTCCATCCACTGAGCAGATACCCATAGAGAGGTATATGGGAAAAGGGGTTGTTGTATCAATACCAAAAGGAAAATGGGAAATAATAACTGCTGAAGACTTGGAGAAGGCCGAACCTTCTATTGAAAAAGGAGACATAGTTATAGTTAACACTGGCTGGCACAAGTATTGGGGTGACACAGTGAAATACTTCTGTTATGCTCCTGGCTTCTACCTGGAAGCAGGTGAATGGTTTGTAAAGAAAGGTGTTAAAGCTGTCGGTACAGACACACAGGCACTAGACCACCCGCTTGGGACCAGGGAAGTTTGGTGTCAAACTGAGGGAGACGAGAGGAACCGTGTTCTACCATGGCTAGCTGACGAATATAAGAAGGAGACTGGAAGAGATGTCCGTGAAGACTTCCCTTACTGGGAACCTTGCCACAGGCTATTGCTAACTCACGGCATAATGGGCTACGAAAACGTTGGAGGCGACATAGACAAAGTAACAGGAAAAAGATGCACCATAATAGGGCTGCCTATAAGATGGGTTGGAGGAGACGGATCAATAGTAAGACTGGTAGCAATAGTGGAAAAGAAGTAGTGCAAAAGCATCTATAAAACGTCCATGCCTTAACGAAAGGCGAACTGATTCCACAAAACCATCAACCTTTATTTTTTAAATATAAAACATTCTAATGTTTAGCATTCAAAAGTAATAATTTGTATTTTCACGGATGCCACATAGAATAATATATTTCTTCAGTTGATTTTGTTAAGTCTGGTTGCCATTCTTTTGGCACTTGTTGTTTCCAAACCTTCATTGCGCCCTTCTCATCTTTAACTTTTGTCCAAGCTAGCCATTCTGAATCTTTTCTTTCAGGATAGTCTTCTCTATAGTGGGTTCCTCTGCTTTCTTTTCTGAATAGGGAGGATCTTAGGATTATTTCAGCGTTTAGTATCATGTTATTGGTTTCATGTGCCAGCCTTAACTCATGCGGGTCTCTGGCGTAAATTTTTGATGCTAAGTTGTCTCTTAAGAATTCTACTAATGTCAGGGCTGCTTGCATGCGTTTTTCATGCTTTATGTAAATTATGAAGTAGGGCATCATTATGTTTTGAAGGAGCTGCGTAACCCATCTAGGGTTGAAACCGCTCTTACGCCTGAGGGCAGCAAAAGATGTGTTTTTAGCCTTTTCAATTATTTCCTGGCTTAACTCAGGTGTTTCAGCTTTCAAAGCGTATTCGGCTGCTCCAGCGCCAGCCCTTTTTCCAGTGACAGCTGCACCTGTTAGTCCCCATGAGGCGCCCCGGCAAACTGCTCCAAAATAGTATGTGCTGCAGCAGTCACCTGCAGCGAAAAGTCCTTCGAGGGATGTAGAGCATTTCGTGTCAACTGGCCATAGGCCTCCTGTTCCATGAACTGTGCCTCCTGCCCAAGCTCCCCCAGCGACTATGTATTTGCCGCCGCGAGCAGGGTCCAGACTTATACGTTCAAGCTCAATTGGGTTTCCTCTCTTCCGGATATACTCTCTAATTGCGTCAAGATCTTCTCTGGTGGCAGCGTCCAAATCGTATAAAATTGGTCCTCTTCCAGAGTGAACAGCAGATACCATGGAAAGGTCGAAACCTTTAGCGGGTATAGGCTTACCCTCAGCGTCGGTAAAATAGAAGTAAGCTGGATATATCTCTGTTCTCCACGAGGGGTAATTAGCAAACGTGATATGGTGGTCAAGAAATTCTTTACCTGAAAGTTCAGCTCCAGCTCTGTATGCCATAGCGTCAGGGTCACATGTTTGCATAGAAATATGCATCCCAGGAGGCTTGAAACCGCTGTTGCCAGCGGCTAAAACTGTTGCCTTAGCCCTGAAAATGTAAAAGTCGCCATTGTCCAAAGAGAATCCTGCGGCTCCAACAACCTTATCACTCTGCTTAAGCAGGTCTGTAACCATAACTCTGTCCAATATTTTAACTCCAACTTTCTCGGCCTGAGCCCTCAGAGTTGGAGCTGTCTTTCTATGCCTAAGAGGGATAAGGGAATAGGGTTCTATGTGCGGCTGCTTTTCAGCTCTCGACTTAGTTCTAATTATTTGTTCTTTGAGGTAGCTTCTTCGTTTTTCAGGTTCAACAGGAAATTCAACTCCCCATGAGCAGAGATCCATGTAAGTAGACCATGACTCTTTTAAGACAATTTCGGTCCAAACACGGTTATTGAGATACTCGCCAATCTTAGCCACTTCATTCATTGTAGTGTTAAAGTCGTAACCCCATTCAGGATTAAAAACCATATACCAACCGCCAGCAGAAATGCTTGCTCCCGACTTTCCAGCATAAGCCTTATCAACTATTAACACATCAACCCCGAGCTTTTTAGCAGTTATCGCTGCAAAACAGCCTGCAATACCGCCTCCAACAACCAAAACATCGGTCTTAACCAAATGATCTTCCAAATAAATCCCTCAACCCCCTCATTTTGAATTAAAACTTTAAAAGATTTACGCAGAAGCAACAAATCAATAGGCTGATTTCCCATAAGGAAATTGTAAAAGGCATTATTAATTCATAGCGAAAACTAAAACTTATATTCCCAATGAATTCTATAAACATTCCATATGGAAACCGCCATTAAATTTGAAAGCGTCTTTTCTCCGTTGAAGATAAAGCATGTAGTTTTGAAGAATAGGGTTGTTTTAGCCCCTTCAGGATCCTACTTGGCATCGCCAGAGGGTTATGTAACAAGAGAGCTTATTGAATATTATAAACGTCTTGCTAGAGGCGGGGTTGGATTAATAACCGTTGCTGATAGTCCCATAGACTTTGAATACGCTAAAACGCATGAACATCAGCTAAACCTTGGAACTGATAAAGTTATCGGAGGGTAAGCACACTTGTTGAAAATATTGAAAGGTATGGGGCTAAGGCTTCGATAGAGGTGAATCACGGAGGGAGACTTTCCCCTCCGCATGTTATTGGTAAAAGCCCTATTGCGCCTTCACCTTTGCCAACTGAAAGTGAGCTTATGCGTTTTAGGCTTCTTGGTAAAAGGATTGACTATAAAATTGTTGAGATGACTCAGGATCATATTAATACGGTTATTGAGCGTTTCGCGGATGCATGCTTTAGATGCATGCAGGCTGGTTTTGAAATGGTTATGGTTCACGGAGCTCACGGCCATCTCATCTCACAGTTTGTCTCACCATATACAAACAAAAGGGTTGACCATTATGGGGGAAGCCTCGAGAATAGGTCAAGATTTGTGATAGAATTGTTAGATCAAATTAAAGTAAAAGTGAAGGGAAAACTTGTCTTACGGTATAGGATAAGCGCAGAAGAGCTTGTTCCAGGAGGCATGACCCTTAAGGACACCATAGACTTCATAAAAATGATTGAAGATAGAATAGACATCTTACATATTTCAGCAGGCCTCTTATCTAATCCAGAAACCATCCCCATAGGTTTTGTACCCACATACCTGCCTAGAGGTCCTCATGTAAAGTATGCGGAAAAGATTAGAGAGAAAATCAGCTTGCCAATATCAGTAGTAGGCAGCATGGACATTGAGCTGGCTGATAAACTGATCGGTGAAGGGGTGATAGACCTTGTTGACATAGTACGCCCACTGATTGCTGACCAAGACTATGTGAACAAACACTATAAGGGAATTTTCGACGAAGTAAGGCCTTGTACAAGATGTAACTTTTGCGGTCAAAGGGTTAATCAATATCTCCCAATAAGATGCGCTGTAAACCCTGTGCTTGGAAGAGAAACAGAATACCCCCACATTCCCCCCTGCAACAGTTAAAAAGAAAATTGCAGTAGTTGGAGGCGGACCAGCCGGTTTGGAGTTTGCCCTAACAGCAGCATCGAGAGGCCACGAAATTTTATTATTTGAAAAAGAGAATGAACTTGGGGGTAACCTAAAGTTTGCAGCAGCTCCACCATTTAAGAGCGACATGAGAAAATACTTAGAATGGTTGATAAACGCGGTGAAGAGGAATCCGAACGTAAAGGTTAAACTTTCAGTTGAAGCAACGCCTATAATGGTCAAAAAAGAAAATCCGGACGTAGTCATCGTGGCCGTGGGCTCACAACCATATATTCCAGAGGTTCAAGGTATTGAAAAGGATAACGTGTTTTGGGCAGGCGACGTTTTAATGGGAAAGGCCCATGTGGGAGAGAAAGTTGTGATAGCTGGTGCTGGACTTGTCGGATGCGAAACAGCATTACACTTATCCCAGCAAGGGAAGAAAGTTACCCTAATCGATATACTCAGTCAAGATGAAATTGCACAAGACATGCCTCCAACTAATAGGATGGCATTGTTCAATTTGCTTCATCAATATGAGGTGGAATTTAAGACAGAAGTATACCTTGAACGTGTTATGGAAGATGGTGTTCTACTAGTGGACAAACAATGGAAAAAGCTCAAAATTCCAGCTGAAACAATAGTTCTGGCTTTAGGTATGAAGCCAAGATCAGAAACTGCGGAGAAATTCACAGGAGCCGCGCCTGAAGTTTATACAATAGGAGATTGTGTAAAGCCAGGTAAATTGCACGATGCCATCCATCAAGCATTCAACATTGCAGTGGAATTATAATTTTCATCGTCAATTAAAGCTTGCAAGCCCCGCATGATAAAATATAAGCTTATTTGAAACTTTCATTACGCGGTTTTAGGAAAATCAAAATTATTCTAGATTTTAAAAAAACTTATATAACAACCTTTATTAGCTTTACAACATGAGGGTTATCGATGAAAGATAAGATAGAATCATTTTTTGAAAGGACGGCTGGAAAGGTTGTTGAGTACTTGGATGTCGGCTCTAAGATCATTGTATCAGCTGGAGAGAAACATTATACTTTGGAGGTCTCTGAAAAGGGGAAGATAAAAGTACATGAGGGGCGTGCTGATGGAGATCTTGAGATTATAGGGGAAGAAAGCGTTATCAATGATCTATTCTCCTCGACCACAATGGAGGAGTACATTGATAAAATGTGCAACTATGTTGTGCAGGGTAGAAAGCCTAAACTGAAAATCCATATGGAGAGAAACGCTGAAAGCATAAAGAGGTTCATGCGCACTTACTACATGCCCCTATTAAAAATGTACATAATAAGGTGAACGTTATGGGTAAAGAAAATGTTATATGGGAGGAGGTTGCCTCATCAGCGAAGGCTGTCTTAGAAGAAGAGCCTGTAACACTATCTCCCGAGGAGAAAAGAAAGATCGTCGATGAACTAAAGAGAATGATAGGCCCTGAAAAGGTTAGAGATGAACCACACATATGTGCCTGCTACAGAGGAGGAGGGGGCGGGCCCTCAGTACCTGTGAGATTAATGTCTATAAGATCGCCTGACATTGTTGTTTATCCCAAATCCACAGAAGACGTTAGAAACGTGATGATCATAGCGTCTAAATACAAAGTTCCAGTGGTCCCTGTGGGAGGACACACTAATCCTCCAGTTCCACTTTTAGGCGGCATAGTTCTTGACATGGTTAGCATGAACAAAATTCATAAAATTGACCTTGAACACAGCTATGTTGTTATAGATGCCGGAGTTACAATAAATCAGCTTCAAGAGGCAATAGGCCAAGGCTATCTAATACCTAAAGGATCCTACCCCCCAAGTTTACCCGTGCTCTCTCCATTAGTTTGTTGGGGCGCCCAACACAACTTCGTAAATAGAATATGGGATCAGATAGTTGGTTTAGAAGTGGTCATGCCTGACGGATCCACATTGTATACGGGTTCCATGCTTTATGGAGATGTATCCCACTGGACAGATGTTCAAACATCCTTCATTCAACTTAAAAACCTGTTCTCTCCCAACAACACTGGTATAGGAGTTGTGACGAGGGCTGCCGTCCACATATGGCCTGTGCTTGATGAATCAGCCCTGTTTATATTCGGATTTAAAGACTTTCCATCGGCATATAGGTGGTCTCATGCAATAGCTAAATCTTCAATGGTGGACCAGGTAATGGTTTGGCCTTGGACCACCATAGGAAACTTCAGCGGGGCCATACACTACTGCGGGCTTGAATGGTTTGAGGCTAGGGCTAACTGTGACTTAGACGACCCGCCATTTGAACTGTTCCACTGTCCATATTACGTCTTCATGCAAACACGCGGCTATTACGAAGAGGTCGATGGAACTTTAAAAGCTGCGCAGCGTCTAGCGCGGCAATACGGGGGAAAGCACCTCAC
This sequence comes from Bathyarchaeia archaeon, assembly GCA_038871175.1. Taxonomy (GTDB): domain Archaea; phylum Thermoproteota; class Bathyarchaeia; order Bathyarchaeales; family Bathycorpusculaceae; genus JAVZIQ01. The sequence continues at coordinate 21,069 of JAVZIQ010000010.1, forward strand.
AGAAGATGAACTTTTCGAAAAGCCAATAGTAGGGTCATGGTACTTGTATTCGTTAATGCAGTATCTTGCTAAAACACCGCAAGAGGTTCTAAAGCTAGCGAGGAACAGGCTTCCACCCGAACTTGCCCAGTTTTTCATAAAACCCCCAGGCTCACCGGCAGGTGAAGCCCCAGTCTTAACAATAATCTTTACAGGAGCAGTTGAGGAAATAATAAGGTTCTACGAAGGACTGAAAGCCAAATTTAAAGAGCTTGGAAGGAAGAACTGGGGCTTCTACACAAGAATGTTCCATTATGGCCAAACACCGTGGTTCAGGTTCTTCCCAACAATAGATGCAGCTACAAAAGAAGAACTGGAAGAATCAACTCTAATGTACCATTCAATAATGAAATGGGCATTAAACAATTATAAGATAAATCCCCTTAGAGAGCCTTTCATGATGAACGAGCCGGAAAAGCCTGAAGAGGTTAAAGAAAGAGTTAAGCCTGTTAGAAGGCTTATGCGGGCAATTCAAAAGGAGTTTGACCCTGAAAACATCCTAAACCCACCTGCAAAGAAATACACACTAGCCTAGGTGAAAGGTTATGGTTGACATTCTAAAATTGAAGGCAGCTTTCAAAAACTGCACAAAATGCGCCGCTTGCTTCCGACAGCAGTTTGACGCGTGCCCCATGAACAGAGAGTTTCAAGGCATAACGCCCTATTCGTTCATGTCAATAGCCATGCTAGCCGACGACATACTAGACGGCAGATTAAAAATAACATCTGAACTATCCCCAATACCATTCTCATGCACGTTATGCGCTTACTGTGCAGTGCAATGCCTCGTTCCGCCGCTTCACTATATTTACGACTCCCCAACAGAACTGGTTGAGGGGGTGAGATCCCTCTTCATTGAAGCAGGGGCAGTCCCGCCAAAAATCACAGAGGTGCTAAACAACCTCGCCCTAACAGGAAACGCTTGGAAACTACCGCCAACAGCACGCGTTCAATGGGAGAAAGAATCAGAAGTGCCCATACCCAACTATTCTAAAAGCCAAGATGAATATTTACTATTCATAGGCGACGCTGCGTTCATAGATGAAACAAAACCTGCAGTGAAAAGCCTAGCAAAGCTACTACACATGGCAGGAGTGAAATTTGGAACCTTGAAAGAAAAGGAACTTGACAGCGGAAGCACAGCTAGAGAACTGGGAGAATACGGACTATTCGAAGAACTAGCCCAAAAGAACATAAAAACCTTCAAAGAAAACGATGTAACAAAAATAATAGCCATATCACCCCACGACTACCACACGTTCCTTGTCGACTATCCAAAACTGGGCTACGAATTCGAAGGCGTATACCACTACACCCAAATACTAGACCAGCTAATAAAAGAGGGAAAAATAACCCCTGAAAAACCCATACCGAAAAGAATAACCTACCATGACTCATGCTTCCTGGGAAGATACCACCAGATATTCAACCAACCAAGAAACATAATAAAAGCAATACCACAAACCACCTACACAGAAATGAAACAAAACCAAAAACTAAGCTTCTGCTGCGGAGGAGGAGGCGGCAGACTATGGTACGACGTGCCAGAAGAACCTACCAGACAAAGAATACCAAACATAAGAGTAACACATGCAAAACAAGCAAAAGCACAAATAATAGCCACAGCATGCCCATACTGCAAAAGCACACTAGCAGCAGCAGATAACCTAAACGACATAACAGTTAAAGACATAACCGAACTCCTCAACGAATCAGTTTCTAATGCTTAAATGAAAATAGGCGGGCACACGTCCAAAGCTTCGTTCGAGAATTAAATAATAGAGCATAAAAAACATGCGGCAATGACCATCACAATTCCCCAACCTTCTCTATTTTTTAAATGCGCACTTATTTTAGCGGCTTATAATGTTGATGAGAAGAAGGCCGAAGAATAAGATGCTCACTTAAGTAGGGGATCTGATAAAGCTTACGTTAAACACTTACTTCATCCTATCCGCTAAAAGTTTAATGTAATTTCTCATTTATTTAATGAAAATTTTCTAAAATTGGAAGAATATTGGGCTTTGCTGTTGATTAGATGTAAAAAGAGGATTTGGGTTTGAGTTCACGGCTTTTTGCCTAGGTATTTCAGGACATTTTCACCTGCAATACGCCCTGAATTAACTGCGAAGCTTGAAGAACCTCCTGTAGAGACTAACGGATAACTTGCACCCACAGGCCCCTCTGTGCAGCATCCTCCTGCGTAAAGTCCGGGTATGGGGTTTAATTGCTCATCTAAAACTTCCATTTTATGGTTAACTCTAATTCCGCCCTCGGTGATAAGAATCCGAATAACTAGTTTGCATGCATAAAACTTCGGTTTCTTGATAGGATGAAGGTATCTGCGGTCTTTGAAGAAAAGGAAATCATAATTTTTATTGCAGCAGTCATTGTACTCCTCTATTGTTTTTTTCAATTTTTCAGGGTTTATGCCTATTTTTATTGCCAATTCTTCTATTGATTCAGCCTCATATATCTTACCCTCCT